>NZ_JBHYYB010000004.1:146365-193946 GCF_042752535.1 Kitasatospora sp. NPDC059327
AAACATCTTCTCCTCCGCCAGCCCGTTGTGGGAAACCCCTCGCACGTGTTGGTTGTCCCCCCCGAACACCAACCCCCCCCCCCCGGGGCCCGGGGTCCCGGACACGGGCGGCGCCCGTGTCCTGCACCACCCCTCGGGCCGGCCCTGGATCATCGGGGACTGGCCCGCCGCGGAGCTCGTCGACGCGCGCGCCGGCCGCGTACACGTCGCCGTTCTCGGCCACAGCAACGCCGACGCCGACACCCTGCGCCGGCACGCCGAACGGGCGGCCGACGCCGCCGATCCCGGCGCACTGGCCGGCCGACTGGACGGCAGCTTCCACCTGTTGGTCAGCGCGCACGGCACGGTCCGGGCCCAGGGCACCCTGTCCGGGCTGCGCCGGCTCCACCACGCGCGACTGCACGGCGTACCGGTCCTCGCCGACCGGGCGGACGTCCTCGCCGAGCTGACCGGGCAGTCCGTCGCCACCGAGCGCCTGGCCCTGCGCCTGCTGCACCCGCTGCCCCACCCCCTGGCCCTGCTGCCGCTCTGGACCGGCGTCGAGCCCGTGCCCTACGACCACGGCGCGCTCCTGCCACCGGACGGGCCCGTCCGCACCGCGCGACGCTGGCGTCCGCCCGCGCCCCGGCGCTCACCCGCCGAGGCCGCCGAGGCCCTGGGGGTCGCGCTGGAACGGGCCGTCGCGGCCCGCACCGCCGCCGGCGGACTGGTCGCCAGTGACCTGTCCGGCGGCCTGGACTCCACCCCGCTGAGCTTCCTCGCCGCGCGCGGCCCCAGCGGGCTGCTGACCGTGACCTTCGGCTCGGTCGACCGGCTGCACGAGGACGCCCGCTGGGCGGACGCCGCCGCCGCCGAACTCCCGGGCGCCCGACTCCTGGTGGGCGCCGACACGCTCCCCGCGATGTTCGCCGGCCTGAAGGAACCGGGCGAGCAGGGCGACGAACCGTTCGCCTGGACCAGGACCAGGGCCCGCGACGAGCACGTGGCCCGCGAACTGGGCGCCCGCGGCGCCCGGTTGCGGATCAGCGGCGAAGGCGGGGACGAAGTGCTGCAGCTCCTGCCCGCCTACCTGCGCGCGCTCGCGCGGCGCCACCCAGTCGCGGCGGCACGGCAGTTGAGCGGCCATCGGGCCCGGCTGCGCTGGCCGCTGCTCCCCTCCCTGCGTGCGCTGGCCGACCGACGGAGCTACCGGGACTGGCTGGCCGACGCGGCCGAGGAGATCGAGGCCACCACACCGCCGCCCGGGACGACCCTGCTCGGCTGGGGCATGCCGCCGCGGCTGCCCCCGTGGGCCGCCGCGGAGACGATCCGCAGCGTCCGGGCCCAACTGCTCGCCGCTCTCGACGATGCCGAGCCGCTGGCGCCCGAGCACGCCCAGCACCAGCTGCTCCACATGGTGCAGCACAGTGCCGGAGCGATGCGGCAGGCCGTGGAGCTCACCGCCCGGGTCGGTACGCCGTACACCGTGCCGTTCCTGGACGACCACGTGCTCGACGCCTGCCTGGCGGCCGACCTCTCCCTGCGCGGCACCCCCTTCGCCTACAAGCCGCTGCTCACCCGCGCGATGGCGGGCCTGGTGCCCGACCACCTGCTGCGCCGCACGGGCAAGGGCGACTTCAGCCCCGACGCCTACGAGGGGCTGGACCGCCACCGCCGCCAACTGGCCGACCTCACCGAGCGGAGCGCGCTGGCCGAGGCCGGGCTGATCGACGCCTCCTCGCTGCGCCGGGCCTGTGTCGGCCTCTACCCGCCCGGCACCTCCTACGCCGCGCTGGACGCCACGCTCGGCTGTGAGCAGTGGCTTCGCGCGCGGACCGCCCACCGCACGGCCCCCGGCACCGCGAACGGCGGCACCGGGCGCACCGGAGATGCCGGCCGTGCGAGCACCTCACCGATCCCTGGAGGGCACTGATGGCAGTGAAGCTGCGCGCGGACGTGACGCTGACCGAGACCGGCACGGGGGGTGTCCTGCTCGACGAACGAGCCAGTCGCTACTTCCAGTTGAACCGCACCGGCGTCCTGATCCTGCGCACGCTGATCGACGGGCGCTCACCGGATCAGGCCGCCGAGATCCTGGCCGAACGCTACCCCGTCACCGCCGAGCAGGCCCGCACCGATGTGGACAGCCTGCACCGGAGCCTCACCGCCGCGGGGTTGATCACCGAATGAGCCTCCCGCACGCCGCCGCCCTCCCCCGGCCGCCCTGGCGCAGCCGCCCCGCCGCGCTCACCGCGATCGCGCTGGCCCGGGTCCTCGAAAAGCTGCCGCCGCACCGCATCCGCCGCCTCCTGCTCCAGCTGCGGCGCGGCGCGCGACCGGCCACCCCGGCACAGGCCGGCGCCGCCCGGCAGGCCGTGGTGGCGCTGAGCGTGCGCTGCGCCGGTCAGGGGTGCCTGCAGCGCTCACTGGCCGCCGCGCTGCTCTGCCGCCTGCACGGCAGCTGGCCGACCTGGCGGACGGGGGTGCGACTGGCCCCGTTCCGGGCCCACGCCTGGATCGAGGCCGACGGCGTCCCGGTGGGCGAACCGGCCGAACTGGCGCACTTCCGGCCGGTGATGACGATCGCTCCGGTGGACCGCGGCGCGGGCGCCCGAGCGGCGCGGTAGGCACCGGGACGGGCGGGACCGACTCCGGCCCCCGTCCGGCCCGGTGCCTCGCCGGCCCGGCCGCCCGCCCGCCCGCCCGCCCGGCTGAGGCCGCTCTCGTCCTCCACCCCGAGGTGCCGGTGACGGCTGCCCGGGACGTAGATCTCCACCGGGCGTCCGGCCGCCCGGAACTCCTCGAAGAGCGCGTGACCGCGCCGCCACCGGGCCGCGAACTCCTCGCCGGGCGTGGCCCCGTCGACCAGCGGGTGCTGGGCCGCCACCTCGATCAGCACGCCCGGCAGGTGGCCGTCAGGGCCGTCGACCAAACACCAGCCGCAGGTGCGATGCCCCCATCACGCCGACAACCCGGTAGGACGTCACTACCCGTGCGCGGCGCGGTCCGAACGCCCGCGTCGACCCGCGGTGGCCGCGGACGACCGCCGGAGCGGCACCGTTGCGCGGCACCGTTGCGCGGCGGCGCTCCGCCGCGCCGATCCCGAGCCCGGCCGCCCTGCGCGCGGACAGGCGGGCCGATGGTTTATGCCCGCAGATATGACGATTCCTCCTTGCGAGTACAGTTCCCACACCTACCATGTGCGACGACGCAGTTCCGTGCTGTCATGAAGCCGCCGGATCACCAGACCCACATCGCACGTACGCGGAAAGGCGGGACGATGGGCAGATCCACCTTCACGGCCACGGCGGCGGCCCTCGCAGTGACGGCTTCGGGATTGCTCGCCGCCACCCCGGGCCCGGCCCACGCCGAGGCAGGCCAGGACACCATCACTATGTACAAACAGGAGAAGTCCCAGTGGTGCTGGGTCGCCTCCGGACTGACGATCGCCAAGTTCCAGGGCTACGGCAGCACCCAGGCGGACTTCTGCAGCCGGGCCCAGCCCTACTACGGCTGCAACAACCAGCCCGCCACGCTCGACGACATGGCCAGGGGCTGGAGCAGCCTCGGCATGACCCGGCCCGGCTCGGGCCTGAACAGCGCGGCCACCTTCAACCAGGTCTACACCGACGTCAAGGCGGCCCGACCGGTCGCCGCCCGGATCGGGTGGACGTCCGGCGGTGGCCACATGAACGTCGTCTACGGATTCGACACGGCGAACAACACCATCGGCGTCGCCGACCCGTGGCCGGACACCGCCACCTACACCTGGTGGAACTACGACGACTACGTCAACAACAGCTCGTTCAAGTGGACCCACTCCCGGATCGGCATCTCCCGTTGAGGCAGGCGGCATGAAGAAGAGCAGAACGTCCTGCGCGCGGGCGGCCTCCCGCCTGCCGCGCCTGGCCACCGTCCTGGTCCTGGGCGCGTCCGCGCTGGTGTCCGCGGCCGGCCCGGTCCACGCGGCCCCGTCCATGGACCCGCTCCCGGCGGACATCCCGGGCTACCAGGCCGCTCTCGACCTGGTGAAGTCGGCCGACGTCCGCGACGCCGTCTGCCGCTTCCTCAGCGTTCCGGTGCCCCAGGGCGACGAGGTCGGGGCGCCGCAGCAGATCCCCGACAAGGCCGAACCCTGCGAGGGCGTGCCGGCCTTCACCGTGAACGACCCGCTGGCCCTGAACGAGATCACCCCCGACTTCGTCGCGGGGACGGCCCTGCCGGTCCCCGCCCAGGCGGTCCGGCTGAGTCATCTGGTCTCCGCGTTGAACGCCCCGGTCAACGGGCGGAACGCCACCGTGATGCTCGCTCCCACCGAGGGCGGCGGCTGGCACCTGGCGGCCGTCCGCGACGGTGACGGCGACGCCGTGTACGCGGGCAAGGCCGCGGTGGGGACGCTGGTGTTCACCGAGCCGCAGATCCGCGGCTGGTACCAGTTGCGGCTCACCACGGTCGAACCGCTCAACGACCAGGCGCACCAGGGCCTGGCGGGCCGGCCGTCGGTGTCGCTGAGCGAGTACCAGAAGCTGGTCAGGGCCCGCTACGCCGACAAGCTGCCCGGTTCGGAGTACGACACCGCCGGCATGTCCAGCGGCTACGACCCGGCGGGGAAGGCGGCGGAGGCCCCGTCCTCGACCCCCCTGCTCGTCGGCGGGTCGAGCGCGGCCCTCGCGCTCGCGGGAGGCGCCGTCGCCCTGCGTCGGCGTCGGCGCGACACCGGCAGCTGAACGCGCGTACCGGTCCGGCTCCCCGGGGGCCGGACCGGTGGCGCGGGTCGGGGCCGGTTGCCGGCGGGCAACCGGCCGGGGTCAGGAGACGAGCTTGACGACCGCGTCGGCCGCGGCCTTGCCCGCCGCCGCCACGATGGCCTTCACGAGGTCGCCGAGGGCTCCCGTGACGCCGGCGGCGAGGGTGTCGGTGGCGTCCAGGCTCACCCGGAACGTGCCGTTGAGGATGCCGTCCCACTTCGCGGTGATCTGCGGGTTGTTGCCGACGAAGGTGAAGTCGTCGTCGCGGTCCGGCGTCCCGAAGGGCAGCCCGGCGACGGTTCCCTCGGTGTGACCGGAGTGCTGGAAGGTGAAGACGGTTCCGTCCGGCGTCATGACGGCGGCGGTGATCGTGTAGTCGATGTTGTCGAAGCCGCTGTCGTGCGCGTGCGTGCTGAACGAGAAGAAGCCGTCCTGGTGCATCACGACGTGCGCCGAGCCTCCGATCGCGATGTCGGTGGTGACGTCCAGGTCGAAGTTCTTGCTCGACGTGTCGTACCAGAAGTGGTCCTGGACGGAGGCGTCACCGCCGACGAACCAGAGCTCCATGCTCCCCGGGATCCGCGACACCGCCGCGATCCCACTGGTGATGGAGGCGCTGCCGGCGGGGGCTAGTTCGAAGGCCTGCCAGTTGCTGCCCTCGTACCAGTACCGGTCCTGCACCGAACCGTTCGCGCCGACGAACCAGACCTCCATGCTCCCCGGAATCCGCGAGACCGCCGTGATGCCGGTGTGGGTGGAGGCACTGCCGGCCGGCGCGAGTTCGAAGGCCTGCCAGGCGCTGCCCTCGTACCAGTACCGGTCCTGCACCGAACCGTTCGCGCCGACGAACCAGACCTCCATGCTCCCCGGAATCCGCGACACGGCCGCGACCCCGCTGGTGCTGGACGCGCTGCCGGCGGGCGACAGTTCGAAGGCCTGCCAGCTGCTGCCCTCGTACCAGTACCGGTCCTGCACCGAACCGTTCCCGCCGACGAAGAACACCTCCATGCTGCCCGGAATCCGCGAGACCGCCGCGATCCCGCCGATGGTCGAGGCCGTCCCGGGAGGCGAGAGCTCGAAGGCCTGCCAGGCGCTGCCCTCGTACCAGTACCGGTCCTGCACCGAACCGTTCCCGCCGACGAAGAACACCTCCATGCTCCCCGGGATCCGCGAGACCGCCGCGATCCCGCCCGTGGTGGCGGCGCTGCCGGCGGGGGCGAGCTCGAAGGCCTGCCAGGCGCTGCCCTCGTACCAGTACCGGTCCTGCACCGAACCGTCGGCCCCCACGAAGAACACCTCCATGCTCCCCGGGATCCGGGAGACGGCCGCGATCCCGCCGTTGGCCGAGGCGCTCCCGGCCGGCGCCAGCTGGTAGTGCTGCCACGGCGACCCGTCGTACCAGTACACCCCCTGGACCGAGCCGTCCGAGCCGACCCACCAGACCTCCATGCTTCCGTCGATCCGGGAGACCGCGGCGACCCGGCTCGACACCGACGCGCCGCCGGCCGACGCGAGCGTGAATTGGTTCCAACTCATCTGGGACCTCCGGTGGTTCGTGAGGGGAACACACGGGCCGGGAAGGGTCCCGGCCCGGTGCGCGCGGAGCGCCCCGCCGGTTTCCCGGGCCAGGCGCTCAACGCGTGCTCCTACGTTAGGAATCCACCGCGCCACCGGCATGAGGCCGTGGTCCCGCCCATGTCCCGGGACCAGCGCACCAGTCGGACACGCCCGGCCCGGGACCGGTGGCGAACGGCGCCCGCCCGGGGTGCGGCACAGGTCCGGGGTGCGGCACAGGCTCAGCCTGGACCGGCCGCGGCGCGCGACACCGCCGGACGCCACGGTCCGTGGCGGGCCGAAGCCGACCGGGCGAACCGGCCGGGCCCGGTCAGTCCCACCAGAACGACCACTGGTGGGCGCCCACCAGCTGCTCGGCGTACGCGGCGAGGGTGCCGGTGCCCTGGAAGACCAGGTCCGGGCAGAAGGCGGTGTGCTCGGCGGCCACCGGGAGCGCCTCGGCCGACGTGGCCGGTGGCACCGGGACACTCAACCGCAGGGTGTCGAAGCCCACTTCGACCACCTGGGCGCCGAAGCGGCGCTCCCAGTCGGCGAGCACGGCGGCGATCTTCGCGGTGTCCTCCTCATGGTTCGTCGGGCCGCCCCACCCGCACACCGCCAGCGCCTCGGCCCCACTCCCCGCCCGCACCAGGCCGAGACGGAAGCCCCGGATCGACTGCAGCACGTCGGCCAGCCCCCGGGCCTCGACACCGGCCGCGCCGCCGAACCCGTCGGACCCGTCGAACCCATCGGACCCGTCGGACCCGTCGAACCCATCGGACCCGTCGGACCCGTCGGACCCGGACGTGGCCGGAGCCGTACCGGGCCAGGCCGGGCCGTACGGGGCCAGGGCCTCGGCGAGCCCGTCCTGCTCCCCGTACTCCTCCGCCCCGACGGCAAGTCCCTCCCACCAGCGGCGCAGCAGCGCGGCGGGGTCGTACAGACCGGGCTCGGAGGCATGACCGGGGTAGAGCTCGCCGGACAGCCAGGGGCGGACCTCGGGGCCGTCGTCCAGCGGGCTGAGCAGCAGCGGCCAGAGCCCGGTGTCCGGGTGCGCGCGGTGCAGACGCGCCCACAGTCCGACCGCGGCGGGCGCGTCACTGATCCACAGCAGCGGCCCCGTCCCGTCCTCCTCACCGCCGACCAGACGTCCGGGCGGCAGGGTGACGGGCAGGAAGGCTGTCGCGCGGGCGAGGTCCAGAGGCTCAGTCATGCGAGCACCCTAGGGTGCGGATCCGACAGTGCTTCCGACCCCGGTGGACGCCCGGCCCCGCCGCTCACCGGGCAAGGGGCCCGAGCTCCCCGGGCACCAGGGTCACGGTGATCGGGGGACGGTTCCAGAGGGCGAGGATCTCGTTGGCCAGCACGATGGTCGGGCGCGGGTCCCCGCCCTGGTGCACCTCGACGGCGGCGGCCGACAGGGTGCGCGGGACGGCGCCGGCGTCGAGCAGCGCGCGCCAGTCCGCCGGGGCGAGCGAGAGGAACTCCAGTCCGGTCAGCGCGGCGATCTCCAACGGGTCGGCGAGTGTGCCGGCGTAGGCGGTCAGGGTGCGCAGGCGGGGCAGCCCGATCACGGGCGTGAGGCTGAACGGGTCGCCGTCCCACCGCCCGATGCGCAGCACCTCCAGGTCGGGGTGGGCGGCGGCCTCGATGCTCCGCGGGCTCTGGTGGTGGACGATGACGGCGACGGGTTCCTTGTCCCGGCGACCGCCCGAGCGCGGCTCCTGGTCCGGGTCGCGCACCAGGCTGGTGAGCGAGTCGGCCAGGAGGGAGGCGCCGATGCCGCGTTCGTGGTCGAGCACGATGATCTGGCCGAGGTGACCGCGCGGGCCGGGTGTCAGGTCGACCGCCACCCGGTCTCCCCCGCCGGAGTCACCGAGAACGATCCAACCGGGTGAGCCCACCAGATCCTGCACGGCGTCGTCGGGCCCGGTGAGAACCGCCTCCGACGCCGCGAACTCCCAGCGCCACCGACGCGACGCCGGGTCGGCGACGGCGAGGTCCTCCAACGCCCCCAGCTCGAAACCGACGGCGTCGAACACGCGGTGCGCCGCGTCGTGGTCGCCGTCCCAGTCCGCCCACCGCGCGCGCGTCACCCGGTACAGCACCCGCACCTCCTCGGGCAGTTCCAGACCGAGCCGGGACTCGACGGCGGCGATCTCCTCCTCGGTGGCCCCGATCGCGTCGGGTATCCGCTCGCGCAGCATCCGCTCCAGCGCCACCAGGTCGGCCGACGGGGCGGGCCGCGCGCCCGGCATCGACTCGGGGAGTCGGCGCCACGGCTCGGGGACGGCGCCCTCGACCAGGGTCAACGCGCCCGGGTGGGCGTTGCCGATCCCCACGGCGGCCGCGGGCCCGTGGTCGAACAGGCGCAACGCCGTCGTACCGTCCGACGCGATCTCCACGACGAACACGACGTCGTCGAGTCCGGCCGCCGGGAGCGCGTCGCGTACCCGGTCGATCGCGTCGTACTGGTCCTGGTTGTCCGACACCATCGAGGCCCGGCCGCGCGGTGGCTGCCGCCACGGCAGCGGGACGCTCCAGGAGCCGCGGCCGATGGTCCCGGCCACCTGGCCGCCGGGGGCGGCGAGGGCCGGTGCATGGGCGGTCCGCAGCAGCCGCAGCAGCGGCTCCCAGGTCGCGAAGTCGTACAACGAGGACACGTGGGCCTCCGGTCGGCCGGGTGGTCAGGTCGGTGGCAATGATGTCCGCCGCCGCCGACAGGCGCACGGGGCCTCGGTTCGGAACCGTCGGAGATCCTCCCGGATACCGGACGGCGGTTGTCCGGTATCCGCTCTAGCGTGCTCCGCAGGCCGCTGAAGCCGGCGCCGACGGGGCCGGTGCCGACCTGCCACCGCCGGCCGCGCGCACCGACCGGCCACCGCGACCAACGCGACCACCGACCACCAGTCACCAGTCACCAGTCACCGAGGAGAAGCATGAACCTCGTCTCGATCCGGATCATCACCGAGGACGTCGCACGCCTCGCCGCGTTCTACGAGCACGTCACGGGCACCATCGCCTCCTGGAGCACCGAGGACTTCGCCGAGATCACGATGGGCCCGGCCACCCTCGCCATCGGCAGTACCCGCACCGTGCCCCTGTTCGCGCCGGGCTCGGCCGAGGCCGGTGCCAACCGCAGCGTCGTCATCGAGTTCCTCGTCGACGATGTCGACGCAGTCCACGCCGCCCTCGGCGGCCGGGGCGAGGAATTCGTCAACGCGCCGACCACGCTGCCGTGGGGCAACCGCTCGCTGCTCCTGCGCGACCCCGACGGCAACCTGGTCAACCTGTTCACCCCGGTCACGCCCGCCGCCAGGGCGAAGTTCGGGGTCTGACCCCTGCGGGCGCGCGCTCGGCCCCGAGCGTGGTCGGGCCGGTCGTGGTCGGGCCGGAACGGGGCAGCCGGTCGGGCGCCGCACCCGCGCTTGCCGTGCCGGCCACCGTCGCGCCGGAACGGCCGACCCGGCGGGAATGAATCGCGCCGGGACCGATGAGTTCTGTCATGATCCACAGTCAGAGTCCATGTCCGGTGCGCCGGAGCCGCCCGTGCGGCCCGCGCACCGGCCCGACCTGCCGAGTACCTGTGCCAAGAACCGAGGAATCCCAGATGCGCACCCTGATCAGCACGGCCTTCATCTCTCTCGACGGCGTCGTGGAGGCCCCGGGCGGCGAGCCCGGCTACCGGAACTCCGGGTGGACCTTCAAGGACATCGAGTTCCTGCCCGAGGCCTTCGAGCTCAAGGGCCGTGAGCAGCAGGAGGCGACCGCGATGCTGCTCGGCCGGACCAGCTACGAGGCCTTCAGCCCCGTCTGGCCCGACATGGCCGACTTCGCCGACTACAAGGTGATGCCGAAGTACGTCGTCTCCACCACGCTCACCGAGGACGACCTGGTCACCAACTGGGGCGAGACCACGATCCTGCGCTCGCTCGACGACGTCGCCGCGCTCAAGGAGACCGAGGGCGGCCCCATCATCGTCCACGGCAGCGCCGGCCTGAACCGGGCCCTCTCGGACGCCGGCCTGATCGACCGCTACCACCTGCTCGTCTTCCCGCTGCTGCTCGGCGCGGGCAAGCGCCTGTTCAGCAGCACCGACAAGGACGCCCAGAAGCTGACGCTGGTCGAGTCGGCGGTCTACCCGAACGGCATCCAGAAGCAGGTCTTCGACGTCGTCCGCTGACACTGCCGCTGCCGCTGCCGCGCGGGCTCCGGGCGGGCTCCGGGCGGGGGCGCGCACCGAGGGCGCGGGCCGAGGTGTCCGGGCCGAGGTGTCCGGACCGAGGCGCTCGGGCCGGTCCCGCGTGCCCCGGCCAGGCCGGCCCGGTCCCGGCGGTCCCTGCCCCGGCACGCCTCGCCCTGGGGGGCAGGCCGCCCGGGGGAAACGCCGCTCACGCGCGGGTACGCCTACCGTGAGGGGCTCCGTCCGGCCGATGGGGCCGTTCGCCGCCGCGCCGCAGGCCGTGGCCCTGCCTGCCGCTTGCGGCCGCCGTCGCACCGGCGGCCCCGCGCGCAGCCCGGCCGCGCCCCCGAGCGCCGGGGGCCGGTGCTCCCGGCAGCACGGCCGTACGGCCGCCCCCGACGCGAGCGGCCGTTCGCACTCGGGCGGACGATGGACGTGGGTACCCGCCCGGCGCGAGGGCGGGTACGACAACCGCTGGTGCTCCGGGCGGCCCGTTCGACGACCTCCCCGGGGTGCGGAACTAGGAGTTGATCATGGTTGACGGCACCACGGGTGACGATGTCCACCAGCCGACCGGCGACAGCGCGGACCAGGGCGACACGGCTCCGGACCTCCAGAACACGGTGGACGAGCGCGGCTACGACGACATCCTCGACGAGGGCTACTCGCCGCCCGAGAAGCCGCTCGGGGTGACCAGGGCGGGCACCACGGTCGCGGAGCAGCGCGAGGGCGAGAGCCTGGACGACCGGCTGGCGCAGGAGGTCCCCGACATCACCGTGGACGACGGGGACGGCATCGGCGACGTGCCCGGCGGGGAGGGCGAGCCGATGGACCCCCAGGCCGGCGACGAGCGGGCCGGACGGCTCCTCGCGCCCGACGAGGGGGCCCACGCGGACATCGACAAGGGGCTCTTCGCCTCCGACGTGGGCATCGACGGCGGCGCCGCCGGAGCCGAGGAGGCGGCCGTCCACGTCGTGCCCGACGCGTGGTGAGCACGCGGCTCACCACCGGCTGTCACCGACCGTGTCGCGGCCGCGCCCTACGGAGGACCGGTGCCACCCCCGGTCACCCTACGAAGCACCGGCGCCACCCGGGCACGGCCCCCCGCGCCGCCGCCCGGTGCTCGGAGCGCCCGCGGTGGCCGTCCGGGCTTCCCGCGTCCACCCCGGTGCGTCGCGGTCCTCCAGCTGTTCGCGCAGCAGGGCGAGGGTCGCGTTGAGCAGCCGGGAGACGTGCATCTGGGACACCCCGATCCGCTCCGCGATCTCCGTCTGGGTGCGGCCGTCCCAGAAACGCAGCTTCAACACCGTCTGCTCGCGCTCGGGCAGCCGGCCGAGCAGGGGGCGCACGGCCGTCCGGAACTCGGCGAGTTCGAGGTCGGGGTCGACGACTCCGAGCCGGTCGAGCAGGGCACTGCCCGCTTCGTCGCCGTCCTGTTCGCGCAGCGCGTCCAGCGAGTTGGGCCGGTAGACGCGGCCGGCGATCAGACCCTCGACGACCTGGTCGTACGTCAGGTCGAGCTCCTCGGCGAGTTCGTCGGTACGCGGCAGCCGGCCGAGCCGCTGCTCCAGCCGGTCCGAGCCGCGGGCCACGGCCAGGTAGACCTCCTGCATGCCGCGCGGGACGCGGACCGGCCACGAGGTGTCGCGGAAGAACCGCTTGATCTCCCCGGCGATGGTCGGGATCGCGTAGGTGACGAACTCGACGCCGCGCCCGGGGTCGTAGCCGTCCACGGCCTTGATCAGGCCGATGGTCCCGACCTGGAGGATGTCGTCCAGGTCCTCCGCGCGGTGCCGGAACCTGGCCGCGATGAAGCGGACCAACGGCATGTTCAGTTCGATGATCGTGCCGCGCACGTAGCTGTAGTCCCGGGTCTCGCGATCCAGCGACGCCAGCCTCGCGAACAGCGCGTCACTGATCCCGCGGGCCTCGGTCTTGCCCATCGCCCGGAGCTCCTCCGCACTCGGACGCGGGGGCCGTGGGGGCGATGAGGACGGCGGGGGCTCGGTCGTCCGGTCCTCGCGCGGACCGGCCGCTGCCCGGATGGTGGACACGATGCCCTCCTGGGTGCACGCCCGGCTACGACGGTGCCGCCCGCGCCTCGCGCGGGACGCACCCCGGGCTCTCGTTGCCGCGCCGGGCTCTCGTTCCCGGGGACCGGCGCGACATCGCCGGGCCTCGGCCCCGTGGCACCTGGCACCCCGGGAGAGTGCGGGCACGGCACGACGCGCCCACCGCATCCGCCCTGCCGAGCCACTACCCGACATCACCGCATTGATGCATGAATCAGCCGATTCATCCGGTATCGGCCGTCATCGACCGTCGAACGGCGCTCCCCCGGGCCGGACCGGCGGCCTGGACGCCGGCCCGGCCCGGGGTCCGCACGGCCGGCCCCACTCGTCCGGATGCCGGGGTGGGAATGCGGCGAACCGCTCCGGCGGCGACGTTGGAGAGATGGACATCGTCGTCGTGCTGGAACTGGATACCCCGACCAACGTGCGGCTCCTCGGACCCGACCGCGAGCCGGCCTACCCCGACAACCCGGTGCGCCGCGCGCACACCGCCCCCGCCGAGGCCTCGGGCGCCTGCGGCCCCCTCACCCTGTGCGGCCTGGACACCTCCGACATGACCCTCGCCCCGCACCGGTACCCCCACTCCGACCAGCCTCCGTCGGGACGCCGGTGGCACACCTGCACGACCTGCCGGACCGCCGGACCCGACACCGCGCCCGCCTCCCCCGGAACGCTCACCGCGGGCAGCCACGAGGGCGACACCCACCCCGTGGAGACCCCGGCCCGCTGAATCCCGTCCACCCCAGCGCGCCCGTAGCGGAACGGGCGGGCTGCCGGGCGGGGCGGGACCGGGTGCCGCCCCGCCCGGCGGAGGTGGGCGCTAGGAGATCCGGGCCCACGCGCTCCAGCTGCCGTCCGCCGCGTGCCGCCGGGACCACAGGCGGTTGTCGGTGCCCTTCGCGGCGATCTCGAACTGGCCGCCGCCGGTGTCGGAGGCGATGATGCCGACGCCACCGGTCTTGTAGCCGCCCAGCGAGGACCAGGCGCTCTTCTTCCCCGACGCGCTGCTCGAACGCGTCCACACGGCGTGGTCGGTGCCGATGACGAACACCATCCGTCGGCCGTCCCGGTAGGCGTACTCCGCCATGCCCGGCTCCCCGAAGTCGGCGCCGCAGAGGTACTCGCCGCCCCAGACGGGGCTGGTGCAGTGCATCGGCTCCAGGGTCGCCGTGGGCGTCGCCGCCTGGGCGGGCGTCGCCGTCAGCGCGACACCGGCGAGAACGGCGGCGGCCATCGCCGTCTTGATCTTCTTCACGGGCACTCCCTCGATCGGTACGGACCGGGGCCGCCCGTCCACCGGGCAGCCCCTTCAGTGAAGGTGACGGGCGCTCGGGCCCCACGGGTTCACCGGGCCGTCGGCCCGGCGGCCGCGCACCACTCCCGGCGACGCCCCCGGACGCGTCCGACGGCGAGCGCCCGACCGACCGTCACACCGCCGGCCGGAGGGTTCCGGGGCCGCCACCCCGGCGCCCGGGGCGTCCACCTGTCGGCCCCTCAACTGGGTGGACGCGCTTGCGCCGTGACCGGCACGGCGCGGTCCGGGCGTTGCGGTCCGGTGACACGGAATGCGTCATTCCGTCGATTGTTCGCACTAGGTTCGATCGTGCACGCAGCCGCATCGCTCGGCGGTTCCCGCACCAGAGGGAACGGGCCGTGCGCGCGACCTCACCCGTACTTCGCTCAGGAGAAGCCGCATGCCCCCCTCGACGACCCGCCGTGCCACCACCGTCCGCTCCCTGGCCGGCACCGTCCTGGCAGCCGCTCTGCTCGTCCCCACCGCGACGGCCTGCGGCCCCTCGTCCGACGCGGACGCCACCGCCGCGGCCGGCGCCCCCTCCGCACCGGGCAGCACCGCACCCGTCGGCGCGCCGCCGACCGCGGCCGGCTCTCCGACCGCGCCGGGCACCACCACTCCGGGCGCCCCGACCGGCGCGCCGGGGGCGACCGCACCGACCGCCCCACCCGCCTCCCCCGCCGCGCCCCGGACCACCGCGCCGGCCACCGGCACCGGCACCGGCACCGGCACCGGCACCAAGGGCAAGTCCCCGGTGCGCACCGAGGCCCTGGTGGACGGCAGCACGGCGGAGATCCAGGACCTCGGGAACCAGAACTACGCCGCCAAGATCGTCAACAAGGGCGACGTCCTCGCCACCCTGGAAACGCACAACGCCGACGCCGGCCTGGACGCCAACGACATGTTCGTGGTGCTCTCGGTGGACGGCCACGTCCACTCCTGGATGGGCGGCGGACACCAGGGACCGGGCACCTTCAAGCTCGCGGGCGGCTGGACGGCCAAGGTCACGAAGATCGGCGAACTCCGGTACCGCGCACAGATCATCGGCAACGAGAACGCCGTCCACGACACGCTGGAGACCAACCAGCAGGACGTCGGCGCCGTCGCCAACGGGTCCTACATCGTGCTCAGCACCGGTGGTGTGATCAGCTCCCACATGTGACCGCCGAAAGGACCGGGGGTCGGTCCCCGTCCCTCGTTCGGGTGGTCGACGTCCGCTTCCCGCGAACACCGCGGCAACCGGGCCCGCGCAGGCGGTGAGATGAGTGACGGCATCACCTGACACCGCCGAGGAAGGCACATCGTGGCTGAACAGCTCTACGCGACACTCAAGACGAACCAGGGCGACATCGAGGTGCGGCTGCTGCCGAACCACGCCCCGAAGACAGTCCGGAACTTCGTCGAACTCGCCCAGGGCGAGCGCGAATGGATCCACCCGGAGACCGGCCAGAAGACGACGGCCAAGCTGTACGACGGTACGGTCTTCCACCGGGTGATCGAGGGCTTCATGATCCAGGGCGGCGACCCGCTGGGCAACGGCACGGGCGGCCCGGGGTACAAGTTCGCCGACGAGTTCCACCCCGACCTCGCCTTCACCAAGCCGTACCTGCTGGCGATGGCGAACAGCGGTCCGGGCACCAACGGTTCACAGTTCTTCATCACCGTCTCCCCCACCACCTGGCTGACCGGGAAGCACACCATCTTCGGCGAGGTCGCCGACGACGCCGGCAAGAAGGTGGTGGACGCCATCGCCACCAGCGAGACCAACCCCCGCACGGACCGCCCCGTCCAGGAGGTCGTCATCGAGTCGGTCGTCATCGAAACCCGACAGGGCTGAGCCCCGACTCCGCGCGAGCACGCCCGGCGTCCCGGCCCGGCCCGCGGCGCCGGGCCGGGACACCACCCCGGCGACAGGCCCTACGCCGGCGCCCGGAAGCCGCCGATCCGCCGCTCCAGCAGCTCGGCCGGCCCCAGCGGGGTGCGGTCCTCCCACATCGGGCCGATGAGCTGCAGGCCCACCGGCAGACCCTCGGCGGACCGGCCCGCCGGTACGGCGGTGGCGGGCAGGCCCGGCAGGGTGGCCGGACCGGCCCAGACCAGCTGGTCGAAGTACGGGCCCGACACCGTCGATGTCGAGCCGGCGCCGCAGCGGATCCGGCCGGTGGTCGTGCTCTGCACGTCCTGCAGCCCCAGGGGCACATCGGTCTTGCCGAGCACCACCGCGCCCGCCGCGCCTTGAGCCGTGCCACCTGCACCGCGTCCTCGGCCGGCAGGTACGTCCGGTGCTGCGGCATGCCCCAGGTCGTGGGAAGTCCGGCGATGTCGAAGGACTCCTTGACCGTCACCGGGATCCCGAGCAGCGGCCGGTCCGCACCGCGGGCGCGGGCCCGGTCGGCACCGCGCGCGGCGGCCCGCGCACGGTCGAAGTCGGGTACGCAGATCGCGTTGAGCGCCGCGTCCTCCCGCTCGATACGGACGATCGCCTCGTCCGTCAGTCCGCCGAACTCACGTCACCGGCCCGCAAGGCAGCCGTGATCTCTTCGGCCGTCGCATGGCCCCATGGCACGCGGCCGACCGTGACGGCCTCCGGAACAGGTCACGGAACGTCGTTTCGCACCAGGGTCTACCAACCGCCGGACGTGGTGGGGAAGTGGCGGGCGGCCGAGGTCGTCCCGGAGGTCCGGACCGGGGGCAGGTCCGCGCCGGAGGTACTGACCCGGGCACCGCCCCGCCCCGGGTCCTCCCGGCGGGCGGCCGACTCCGTGGCGGCCCACCGAGGGGCGGGCGTGGAGGCGGGGGCCGCCGGCGGACGCGGGTCCTCCCGGTCGATCCGCAGGACCAGGCTGCGGCCCCCGGGATTGCCGGCCCCGTCCCGGTCGGTGCAGCGGATCACCTGGCTGGGGGTGCCGTCGCGGTCCTCCCACCGGCCCACGACGGCGCGGACACTGGGCCCCCAGGCGCCCTCGTGCTCGTACTCGACGGCGAGGTCCCAGTCCGCGGCGTCGATCAGCTCGCTGGCGCCGAGGACCCCGGGAACCACGACGGTGCCGCCGCCCCGGACGGTCACCACGGCGCGCTGCGGCCGCTCGGCCTGCACACCGATCACCGTGATCCGGTGGGCGTTTCGGTACTTCGGCATCGGTCACTCCCGCGGGCTGGTTCGGCTGATCCGTACTCCTCCTCCTTAGTACGGCCGGCGACCGGGCGAGGGTTCGCCGCCCGGCCGTCGCCCCGGCCCGCATCGTCCGCCGCGGCGCCGTCCGGTCGGCGCCGGCGGTGGCCGTCGCGACCTCAGGACGACGGCGGCCGCCGCAGCCCCTGGAGCAGCAGGTCGATCAGTCGGCGGGGGTCGTAGCGGGGGTCGCTGTCGCGCCCGATGCAGAGGTTGCCGATGCCGCGCATCAGTTCGTAGGCCTGTGTGCCGGGCCTGATCTCGCCGGCGTCGACCGCGGCGTCGAGCAGGTCCGCGCAGACCGGCACCAGGCGGTCGAGGAAGTAGGAGTGCAGCGCGTCGAAGCCGCTGTCCGACTGCACGGTGTTGGCGAGGCCGTGCTTGGTGACCAGGAAGTCGACGAAGAGGTCGACCCACTGGCGCAGTGCCGCGAGGGGGGAGTCGGCGGCGGCGAGCAGGGTCGGACCGGCCTCGGCGCAGGCCTCGACCTGGTGGCGGTAGACGGCGACGACGAGGTCCGCCCGGGCCGGGAAGTGGCGGTAGATCGTCCCGACGCCGACGCCGGCCCGGGCCGCGATCGCGCGGATCGGCGCATCGATACCGGAGGTGGCGAACACCTCGGCGGCGGCGGCGAGGAGCGCCCGCTGGTTGCGTTGCGCGTCGGCCCGCTTGCCGCGGGTCGGCACCTCCGCGGGTTGGCCTGCAGTGGACACCACGTTCTCCGTCCGGGCGATGATTCGACGTTGACCAAACGGAACCTTGTTCCGTATCGTATCTGGAACAAGGTTCCGCTTTGAGCCTAGCCGAAGCGGGCCCTCCCGTCCGCCTCCCCCGCCGGCGGCCCGACGAGGCCGGCAGCACGCCGCGGGAAGCGAAAGGCCATCCCATAAACACCTCGACCCACCCGGCCGACACCGCCAGCGCACCCACTCCCGTCCTCTCGGTCGGCCCGCTGGTCCTCCAGTCCCCCGGTCGCGCGGTGGACCTGCGGCTGCGGGTCTCCGCCCCGGTGACCGGAAGCGACCTGCCGATCATCCTGCTCTCGCACGGCCAGGGCCCCTCCCACCACCTCTCCTCGCTGAACGGCTACGCCCCGCTCGCCGCCCACTGGGCGGCGCACGGCTTCGTCGTCGTCCAGCCCACCCATCTGAGCTCCAGAACGCTGCGCCTGGACCCCGACACCCCCGGGGCGCCGCTGTACTGGCGGTCACGGGCCGAGGACATGACGCGCGTCCTCGACCACCTCGACCTGATCGAGGCCGCCGTCCCGACGCTCCCCGGACGCCTGGACCGGACCAAGGTCGCCGTCGCCGGGCACTCGATGGGCGGGCACACCGCGAGCCTGCTGCTGGGCGCCCGGCTCACCGACCCCCTCAGCGGCGCGGAGGTGGACCTGACCGATCCCCGGATCACGGCGGGCGTCCTGCTCGCCGCGCCCGGCCGAGGGGGTGACGCCCTCACCCGGTCCGCCGCCGAGAACCACCCGTTCCTCCTGACCACCGACTTCTCCCGGATGACGACACCCGCACTCGTCGTCGTCGGCGACCACGACACCTCCCCCCACCTGACGGTCCGCGGCGCGTCCTGGCACAGCGACCCGTACGCCCTCGCCCCGGGCCCCAAGTCCCTGCTCACGCTGTTCGGAGCGGGGCACGGTCTCGGCGGGGTCTCCGGCTACGACGTCGCCGAGACCACGGACGAGAACCCCGAGCGGGTCGCCGCCGTCCAGCGCCTCACCGGGGCCTACCTCCGCACCCTGTTCCACCCCGGGGATCCCAGCTGGCGCGCGGCGCGGGACCTGCTCGCGGCCGGGCCCGACCCACTCGGACGGGTCGAGTCCAAGTGACCCGCGGCGGCGCGGGACCGGAGCGGGACCCCCGCCGCCCTCGTCGCCCCGACGCCCCGACGCCCTGACACCCACCGGCCGGCCGGCGCCGCACCGAACCGCGCCGAACCGTCCATCCGTTTTGGAGGAACACAGCCATGCAGTACCGCACCTTGGGCCGCACCGGTGTGCAGGTCAGCTCCCTCGCGCTCGGCGCGATGAACTTCGGCCGGCTCGGGCGGACCACCCAGGAGGAGGCCACCGCCCTCGTCGACGCCGCCCTCGAAGCCGGGATCAACCTCGTCGACACCGCCGACCTGTACGGCGGCGGCGAGTCGGAGGAGATGGTCGGCCGCGCCGTCGCCGCCCGCCGCGATGACCTCGTGCTCACCACGAAGGCCGGGATGCCGATGAGCGAGGAACGCAACCATCGGGGCGGCTCACGGCGCTGGCTGGTCACCGCGCTGGAGAACAGCCTGCGCCGCCTCGGTGTCGACCACGTCGATCTCTACCAGATCCACCGCTGGGACCCGAGCACCGGCGACGAGGAGACGCTGTCCGCCCTCACCGACCTGCAACGCGCCGGCAAGATCCGCTACTTCGGCTCCTCGACCTTCCCCGCCCACCGCATCGTGCAGGCCCAGTGGGCCGCCCGGGAGCACCAGGTGAGCCGCTACGTCACCGAACAGCCCAGCTACTCGATCCTCCAACGCGGGATCGAGACCCACGTCCTGCCCGTGACCGAGGAGTACGGCCTCGGTGTGCTCGCGTGGAGCCCGCTGGCCTCGGGCTGGCTGTCCGGCGCGATCCGCGCGGGCCGCGAGGTCACCACCAGCCGCTCGACGTTCATGCCGCAGCGCTTCGACACCACCGTCGCGTCCAACCGGGCCAAACTCGACGCGGTCGAGCGGCTGGCCGGGATCGCCGACGCCGCCGGCCTGACCATGATCCAGCTCGCACTCGGCTTCGTGACCGCACACCCCGCCGTGACCTGCGCGCTCATCGGCCCCCGCACCCCGGAGCACCTGAACGCGCAACTCGCCGCCGCCGACACCGTTCTGCCGGCCGACGTGCTGGACGCGATCGACGCCGTCGTGGCACCAGGCGTCGACCTCGCCGCCCACGAGAAGAACGACACCCCGCCCGCGCTGCTCGACCCGTCACTGCGCCGCCGCTGACCCCGCACGGCTCGCGCCCCGCTCGTCGGACCCGATGGACGAGAACCTTCCCGCACCACCCGCCGGGAATGGCAGGATGCCTCGCGGACACCCTCTGGCCGACAGCAGGGACAGTGAACGTGACACGGCACCGCTCGAAGTCCCTACGATCGATGGCCCTTCCTCTGATCCTCCTGCTCAGCGCGTGCGGCAGTGTCGCGGCACCGGTCACGGGCGAGGGAGCGCCCGCCTCCCCGCTCTCGCGGAGCGCGCCCGGTGACGCGGCCCTGCGGAACCTCGAATCGGCGATCGGCGAGCAGGGCCGCGCGGATTTCACGGACACCTTCGGCTCGCTTCAACTGGACGGGGCGGGCGGGCGGGTCGTCCTGTTCGCCACCGACGAGGAACGGGCGCGGGCACTCGTCGAAGCGGCGGCGAAGGCGCATCCGGACATCGACACCTCGCTCGCCGACATCCGGCGGTGCCAGTACTCCCGAAGGACCGTCGATCCCGCGCTCCGACGGATCGGCGACGCCATGACGTCGGGCGGGCTACCGGCCCCCGTGTACACCGTCGGCATGCTTCCGGACGGATCCGGGATCAAGGTCACCACCACCAAGGAGGGAACGGCGTCGAAGGACCTGAAGGGCGCGGTCACGAAATTGGCCGGCGGCATACGGGTGGCGTACGAAGTCGGCATGCCGATGAGGGGGCTCGACGCCACCGCCACGCTGTCCCCTCCGAACGCCGGCTCGACGCCACCGTAGAACGCGACCGCCCGATATCCGGAATGCCCGCCGAGAACACCGAATTCCGGCTCCGCCGAATGAACGGCGGGACCGGACCGGTGGACCTCCCGGCGGGGTGGTCGAGGGCAGGGCGGTCGAGCGACGCGGGCGGTCGAGCGGCGGTGCGGCCGAGCGGCAGGGCGGCCGAGCACCGCGGGTGGAGCGGCGGTGCGGCCGAGCGACGGGAGCGGCCGGGCCCCGGCGGTGGCCGGACCGCCGCCCCCGGCTACAGCAGGACCAGCAGCTTCGTCCCCGGCACCAACTTCCGGTTGACGGAGGTCGACTGGACGAACACGGTGTAGGCGGGGTTGTCCCCCGGCTTGACCGTGACCTCCGACTCCGGCAGGCCGAGCAGCCGGCGGGCCGCCGGCCCCGAGAACACCCGGCCCGTCATACGGCCGGTGGCGACGTCCTTCTCCGCCACGGCGAGCTGCTTCCGGCCCTGGATCTTCTCCCGCTTGGACAGCTCGTAGAAGGCGCAGCCGGTCTTGTAGGTGTGCCCGGAGCTGGTGACGAAGTCGCGGATCGGGCTCTGCTCGTCGACCGGGACCAGGATGTAGGTGCCGCTGTCCAGGGCGTCGAGATTGGCCTTCACCTCGGCGGTGTTCAAGTCCTGGCCCATCGTGAACAGGTTCCTCGTCCCGCGCACGCCCTGCTCGCGGCCGCGCAGGAAGCTCGTCGCGGCCGCCTTGACGGTGCCGATGGCCTCCTCGACGCCCTTGCTGGAGTCCGCGTCCCAGATCGCGATGTTGCCCGCGGGGAAGCCGTACTCCTGGGCGGTGCGCTTGGCCAGGGAGTTGGGGACCAGGATCGCCGAGGTCCAGTGGTCGGGGAGGTGGTCCATGGCGCTCCGGATGCGGTCCATCCAGCCGCGCAGGACGGCCGTGCCCTGGCCGCCGCCCAGCCGGATGTGCATCCGGCCGCTCTCCGAGCAGCCGGAGGCGTTCTCCTCGCCGTCGGTGACGACGACCTGGAGGAAGGAGTGCTCCCCGTACCCCTCCCAGATGTTCTTGAGGTCGTCGACGGACTTCACGGCCGCCTCGATCAGCGCCGTCGCACCGCCGTCGACCTTGTAGAGGCCCTTAAGGGAGGGCAGGTGCTTGACGTCCATGTCCCAGACCAGGTTCCGCACCTCGTGGTCGAAGGCGTAGAGGCTGATCCGGGTCTCGTGACCGAGGCGGTCGGACTCCTCCTGCAGTCCCTTCACGAACTCGTCCACGACGCGTACGAGCTGGGCCTCGTGCTGGCGCATCGAGCCGGACTTGTCGACCACGAGCGAGACGTGGTTGACCTTGTGCTTGATCCTGTTCGCAGCCATGGTTCTACCCCTTTGCCCAACGCTCTTTCGACGCCTTCCGGCGTTCCCTCCGACGTTGATTCCACTCTATGAGCCGGCACTGACAATCCGTTCGGAGCGGGTTCGCGCGGATTCTCCCGCCCGGCACCGGAACGCGGGCGGGCGTACCGAACTCCGGAGGACACGATCCACCGGGTTCGGTCAATATTTACTTTTCCGGAATTCGTCTGCATAGTGACGCCTCGCCACAGTGGTGGAGTTGAGCGGAGGGGGCCTTTCTTGTCTCGGATCGACGATGCTGCCGCGCGCGAGGTGGAGCGTGAGCGTGTACAGGTCTCCGTGATAGCCGAGCTGTTCGACGAGCGGCTGACCGCGGCACGGGAGCAGCTGGCGCGTGTGCTGGCCTCCCCTCCCGACGGCGCGGGCCGGGCCTACGAGCGTGAGGTGGCGGCGGGGCGGCTGGCCGGGGAGGTGCGTCGACTGGAGGGCGCCGAGGAGGGGTTGGTGTTCGGCCGGATCGACCTGGTGGACGGGACGGCGCTGCGGATCGGGCGGCTGGGGCTGCACCGGGAGGCGGACGAGCTGCCGGTGTTGATGGACTGGCGGGCCGCGGCGGCGCGGCCCTTCTACGAGGCGACGCCGGTCCATCCGATGGGACTTCGGCGCCGCCGCCATCTGCGCCTGGCGGGCCGCACGGTGGTGGGGGTGAGCGACGAGCTGCTCGACGACTCCGCGCCCACCGGGCAGGACGTGCTCGGTGACGGCCCGTTGACGGCGGCGCTGCGGGCGAGGCGCACCGGCCGGATGGGTACGGCGGTCGCCACACTGCAGGTCGAGCAGGACGCGATCGTCCGTTCGCCGCACCGCGGGGTGACGGTGGTGCAGGGCGGTCCGGGCACCGGGAAGACGGTGGTGGCGCTGCACCGTGCCGCGTACGTGCTGTACGCGTTCCCGAGGGCGGCCGAGCAGGGCGTGCTCGTCGTGGGGCCGAACACCCGGTTCCTCGACTACATCGGCCAGGTCCTGCCCTCGCTCGGGGAGAACGACGTCGTCCTGGCGACGTGCGAGGAACTGGCCGGTGTCGCACCGGTCGCCGCGGAGTCCTTCGCGGTGGCGCGGCTGAAGGGGGGCGCCGCGCCGGCCCGGGCCCTGGCCGCCGTCGTGCGCTCGCGGCAGGCCCCCGGCGGTGACTTCGCCGTCCGGGTCGGGCAGGAGTGGATCCGGCTGCCGGAGGAGGACGTCGCGCTGGCGCGGGAGTCGGCACGGGCCGGCGCCCTCGCGCACAACCGGGCCCGTGGGCTGTTCAAGGAGCTGCTGGTCGACGCCCTGGTCCGGGAGTTCGCCCGCGGTGGCGCCGAGGCGCTCGAAGCCATCGACGCCCAGGTCGCCCAACTGACCGGCCTCGATCTCGACCGGGTCGCGGCGGCGGACCTTCGTCGCCTCGGTCTGGACGACGCGCCCGACACAGCTGCCGACGAGTTCGACGCCGACGCCCTGCGCGCCGACCTCCTGGACGATGCCTCGGTCGACCGGGCCGTCGAGGAGCTGTGGCCGCTGCTCACGCCCGGCGACGTGGTCCGCGCCCTGCTGGCGGACGGCGACGCGCCGGACGGGTACCCGCGGGAGTTCACCGACGACCAGCGGGCCCTGCTGCGGCGGACGCCCGACGCGCCCTGGACGGACGCCGATGTGCCGCTGCTCGACGAGGCGGCGAGCCTGGTCGACGGTCCGCCCGGGCAGACCTTCGGACACGTCGTCGTCGACGAGGCGCAGGAACTCACCGCGATGCACTGGCGGATGGTCGTGCGCCGGTGCCCGGGCCGGTCGATGACGCTGGTCGGGGACTTCGCCCAGGCGGGCCCGGCGACGGCGGCCCGGGACTGGAAGGAGGCACTCGGGCCGGACCTTGGACGGCGCTTCGACCTGCGCACCCTGACCGTCAGTTACCGGACCACGCAGGAGATCCTCGCCGTCACCGGGGAGTTGCTCGCCCGGATCGCGCCGGACCGGCCACCGGTGCGGTCGATCCGGCGCGGCGAGGTGCCGCGTACCCTCACCGCCGCCCCCGATGCGCTCCTCGACACCCTCCTGAGCGAGCTGCGCGAGCAAGCCGCCGCCCACCCGGGCGAGTTGACCGGGGTGATCTGCGCCGATGACCGGACGGCACGGCTCGCGGCCGCCGGGGTCGACCGGCACGCCCGGCTGGTGCCGGCCTCACAGGCGCGCGGCCTGGAGTTCGACGCCGCCGTCGTGGTCGACCCGGACGGGATCACCGCCGCCCGCCCCGGGGGTGAGCGGGACCTGTACGTGGCGCTCACCCGGGCCACCAAGCGGCTGTGCACGATCACCGTCCCGCCCGCCGCGGAGACGGGGCCCGACCCGGCCGGTCGCTGAGCGTGCGGGCCGGGGAGGCCGCTCACCCGGCGCCCGCTCACCCGGCGCCCGCTCACCCCGGCAGCCGCGGCGTCGGGCCCGGGCTCGGCGCCCCCTGGCCGGCGCCGCCGCGTACCGGTCGGTGGCGGGCGGGCCGGGGAGCGCGAGGACGGTCGTTCTTGGCGCCAGACCGGCTCGTCGGCGTGTCCCCCGGGCCGCGCCCGCGGCGCCGGACGCGCCCCCTACCCCCGGCTCGGAGCGGCGGCCGGCGGGGCGTCCAGCACGGTGAAGCTCAGACCGGCGGCGGTCAGGCGGTCGATCAGCGCGGTGCCCATCGCCACCGCCGGGGTCACCTGGCCGGCGCTGGCGGGGAGTTCGTCGAAGGCGAGGCTGAGCGCCGACTCCGCGAGCATCTTGGCGGTCTCGGTGTAGCCGGGGTCACCACCGGACACCTCGGTGAACAGCCGGCGCCCGGCCCCGGACTCGCCGACGAAACGGACGGTGAACCAGGAGTCGGCGCGCTGCTCGGCCGTGGGCCCCGCGCCGGGCTTGCGCAGGCGGGTCAACGTCCGCCGCAGTGCGGGCAGTTGCGCGGCGAGCGCCAGCAGGGCGAGACCGGCGCCCCCGGCCAGCAGCACCGGCAGCCGCCGGACTGCCGCGTAGTGGCCGTAGCGGAAGGCCCGGCCGTAGTCGGGCCGGGCCGCGGCCGAGCGGGCGACCACCAGCGGGTCGATGGTGGGCAGCGGCACCGCCCAGGCGCGGGCCTCGGCCGACCGCCGGACCGGGCCGGCCGTCACACTGATCCTGCGGTCGGCCGGCCCGGGGTCGGCGGCGCGGCGCGCCCGGGCGGCCCGGGCGGCCGCCCCGCGACGGGACATCACGGTCAGCGCCGAGGCGAAGGTGCCGCCGGAGAACGTCCCGCCGGCCCGGACGAAGCCGCGCACGGAGACCGTCGCACCGTCCGGCAGGGCACCGCGCTCACGCATCCGCTCCAGGGTGAACAGCACCCCCAGGTCGTGCGGTACGGAGTCGAAGCCGCAGGAGTGCACCAGCCGGGCGCCGGTCTCGACGGCCCGGCGGTGGTGCAGCAGGTACATCCGGTCGACGAACTCGGGCTCGCCGGTCAGGTCGAGGTAGTCGGTCCCGGCGTCCGCGCAGGCGGCCACCAGGGGCTCGCCGTGCTGGAGATAGGGGCCGACGGTGGAGACCACCACCCTGGCCGCGGCGGCCACCTCCCGCAGCGAGACGGGGTCGGCGGCGTCGGCGGCCAGCAGCGGCAGGCCGGCGCAGCCGGGGTCCAGGCTCGCGAGACGCGTGCGCAGCGCCTCCAGCTTGGCCCGGTCGCGGCCGGCCAGTGCCCACCGGCAGCCGGCCGGCGCGTGCCGGGCCAGGTACTCGGCGGTCAGCGCGCCGGTGAAGCCGGTGGCACCGAACAGGACCAGGTCGTACGGACGTTCGGCATCCATGAGGACTCCCTACCCGCTGGTAACGACGGAGCGCCTCACGCTAGGGACCGGGCGCCCACGGCGTCAACACAGCGGTCCGCCGGACGGCGCGCGGCGCGCGGCGGACCGGGCGGGAACGCCCGCCGGGGCGGGGCCCGAGTCGGTCCTACCTCCAGGGGTCGCTGAACGACCGGCCCGGCACCGGCTTGGCCACCAGCGCCACCAGCGCCACCGCGACGAAGAAGTTCACCTGTCCGATCGCGAACATCAGGGTGGCGAGCGCCCTGGGTCGTAGTGCTCGGACACCCGGGCGTAGCGGGCGTCGGAGACCCGCTCCCCCTGGGCGGACGACTGGAGCACCGCCTCCACCAGGGCCGGGGCGGCCCGCTCCGCGCCCGTGAAGTACGGCGAGTCCGGCCAGGACGCCACCGAGGCGATCCGCTCGCCGGCCTTGGCCAGAAGGCCCGTGTGCAGCACGGTCAGGTAGGTGCTGCCGACCGGCCCGCAGCCGGACCAGGCCGATGGTGCCGCGCGGCACCGAGCCGTTGCCGGTGGCCCTGAACAGCGCCGCCGACACCTCCGCCGGCTCCGGGACGAGCTGCCCCGGGTCCTCGGACATCCGCGGCACCATCGGGACCTCCGCCGTGATCGATCGTGTGTCCATCGCCGTCTCCCCGGGGGCTCGGGGGCTCGGGGGAACTCCGTCGTTCCTCTCACTGCTCCGACGGACGGCGGCCGGAGTGTGTGACAGGGATCGGAGAACTCGTTTCCGGGGCCCCTGCTCGGGCGGACGGCTCCGGCGCGGCGCGGGGCGCGCGGGAAGCACGGTGGGAGCGCGCGGAAGCAGTGGGCCGCCCTCCCTCTGGTCAGCCGCCCCGGTGCCCCGGCACCCTGGGTGCGGAGACGGGCGGTCGGCCGTCGGAGGAGGGGATCGATGGGAACGCGTACGCACCGGTCGGAGGACCGCTGGGACCGGGCCGTGGTCATCGGGGGCGGATTCAGCGGTCTGGTGACGGCCCGCGTGCTGACCGGCTGCTTCCGCGAGGTCGTCGTCCTGGAACGGGACGAGGTGGACGAGCACACCGGCGTCCACCCGCACGCCCCGCAGGGCAACCACGCCCACGCCATGCTGGCCAAGGGCGCGGAGGTCCTGGAGACGCTCTTCCCCGGACTGCGCGCCGAGCTGCTCGACCTCGGCGCGCCGGTCTACGACTACGGGGAGCGGATGAGCTTCCTCCAGCCGGCCGGCTACGCCCCGCGGCACCGGACGGGCGTGCTGATCCAGTCGTTCACCCGGGACGAGCTGGAGCGCCGCCTGCGGCGCCGGGTGCTGGCACTGCCCGAGGTGCGGCTGGTGGCCTCGGCACGGTGCGAGGGCCTGGTGAGCGAGCGCCCCGGGGCCGTGACCGGGGTGCTGTACCGCACGGCCGGGTCCGCCGAACCGACCCGTCTGGAGGCGGACCTGGTGGTCGACGCCTCGGGGCGGGCCGGCGGCCTGGACGGCCGGCTGGAAGCGCTGGGCGTGACCGTGCCCGAGCGGCGCGTGGTGAAGGCGAGGATCACCTACACCTCGATGAACTTCGCCAGGCCGGAGCAGGACCGTCCGGACTTCGACGCCGCCTACCAGATGACCTTCGCGCCGGACGTCCCGCGCGGCGGCGTCATCCTCGCGGTCGAACGGAACCGCTGGACGTGCTCGCTGTTCGGCTTCGACGAGCAGGTGCCGCCGACCGACGACCAGGGCTACCTCGACTTCGCGCGCAGCCTGGCGAACCCCCGGCTGGCCGACCTGATCGAGCACCGCACCCACCCGGAGCCGACCCACCGGTACGTCAACGCCAACAACCAGTGGAGCCAGTACCACCGGGTCAGGGACTGGCCCGAGCGACTGCTCGCCGTCGGCGACTCGGTCTGCGTGTTCAATCCGGTGTACGGGCAGGGGCTCACCGTGGCGGCGCTGGAAGCCCGCCTGCTGCACCGCGTACTGTCCACGCGCCGGAGCGCGGGCGGCGGGCTGGACGGCCTGAGCCGCGGCTACCAGCGCCGGCTCGCGCGTCTGCTGCTCGTCCCCTGGACCCTGTCGAGCAATTCCGACCTGATGTGGAACCCGCGCGAACGGCCGGTCCCGGCCAGGATCGCCCACTGGTACAACACCCAGGTCTTCGCGGTGTCGGTGCACGACCCGCGGGTGTGGTCGCGGTTCGCCAGGGTGGCCAACATGGTCGCGCCGCCCAGCGTGCTCTTCGCGCCCTCGGTCCTGGCGAAGGTCCTCCGCAGGGGCCTGCGGCGCCGCACCCCGCCGCCCGCCCGGGCCGGGGACCCGGTGCCGGGGAGCACGGAACCGGTCGCCCCCGGCACGCGCTGAGCGGTGCGGCGGAGCCCGGCCCGACCGGAGGTGGTCGGGGCGCCCGGGCTCCGCCGCTCCCACCGGGGCGACCGGCCGGCGCTCAGGCCTCCTTGACCACCACGGTCTTGGCCGCCTTGTCATGGAAGCACTGCTGCAGCGGCTTGTCCCAGAGCAGCGACAACACGTTGACCAGGGCGAACAGCGAACCGATGCAGTAGAGCGCCTGGGGCAGCCCGTAGACCGCGCTGCGGACCCAGAGGTCGTTGTCGGAGGGACGCCCGCCGTTCAGCGCCGAGACAACCCGCAGCTTCATCGCCTTCTTGCCGACCGACTGCTGGCCCTGGGTGAGCATCATCACCGCCTCGTAGCCGAAGACGACCACGGCGCCGACGACGGCGCTCAGGATCGAGCCGACCGCCGCCGTGACGATGAACTGGATCACGAGCAGCGGGATCAGCAGTACCCCGAAGTCGATCAGACGGGCCAGGAACCGGTCGGCGGGCGTGGCCAGGGCGGGGCTGCCCGGTGGCGGCGGGTAACCCGGTCCGCCCTGCGGGTAACCGGGCGGCGGGTAACCGGGTCCGGTCTGTGGGTAACCGGGCGGCGGGTAACCGGGGGTACCCTGGGGGTGGCCGGCCTGCGGGTAGCCGGTTGCGGGCTGCGGGTCGTACGGACCCTGCGGGACTCCGTAGCCCGACTGGGCCGGCGGAGGCTGCTTGTCATAGGGGTTCTGATCCGAGGGATAGCCGTAGCCGGGGGGTGGGTTCGTCATGGTCCTGCCTCGTGTCGTGGCGGCTCGTCCCTCGGGTCTAGTGGTTCCGGCGATCTTTTAGGAAGTCCTTGAGGCCAACCGTTATATGAACAGCGAGGACGCGCCGCCCGGTCACGCACCGAGGCGGCCGGTACGGGTTGGCGTCCCGCGGCACGCGCCCGGTCCCGTGCGGGCCGGCCCGCCGCGGCAGAAGCGGCCCGCACCCGGCGTCGGGAGCGTGGCCGGCGGGATCGGGGCGGACTTCATGGCATGATCAACAGCCGCGTCGGACGCGGGTGGCCCCCGGCCACCACCGTCCCGCACCTCGACCGCCCGAACCATCCTCGTCTTCCCCACCCCACCCCCGCCGGGCCGCCACCCGGGAGCCGGGGAACACTGCCCGCCCCGGCCGGCACGGCCGCATCGCACACGACGTAAACTTCAACCACGACAACAAGGGACCAGCTGTGGCAACCGACTACGACGCCCCCCGCAAGACCGACGACGACGGGTCGCACGACAGCATCGAGGAGCTGAAGACCCGCCGCACCGACACCTCGTCCGCCGCCATCGACGCCGTCGACCAGCTCGAATCGGCTGACGGCGTGGAGCTGCCCGGCGCCGACCTCTCGGGCGAGGAACTCACCGTCACCGTGCAGCCCATGCTGTCCGACGAGTTCACCTGTGTGAACTGCTTCCTGGTCCACCACCGCAGCCGGCTCTCGCGGATGAAGAACGGCCAGCCCATCTGCCTCGACTGCGACTGACCGACCGCAGACCACTCCCGCCGGTGGCGGGGAGGAAACGCGCCTCCCCCGCCGGTGGCGACCCGCCCGGCGCCGGCCGACCGCCCGGCCCGCCGCCCCTCGGAGCGGGGTCAGGGCCGGTCGAACCAGGAGAAGGCCGCGATCCGCCAGCCCTCCGGGGTGCGGACGAACTGGATGGTCTTCGTCCCACCGCCCTCGTACGGCTCGCCGTCCAGGACCCCAGACTTGCGGTACTCGCCGAAGCGCGACGCGATGTCGCCGGCGATCTCGGTGCGCTCGGAGGTCTCCCACTCGGAGAACTCGACCAGCCGGCCCTCGGTCAGCAGCCGCCGGCGGGGCTCGATGAACTCCTCCACGGTGTAGACGGTGAACGTCGGGCCGGTCAGAACGATCACACCGCCCGGGAGCATCAGGCGACGGATCCGGTCGACGTCGGCGGCCCTGCCGCCCCGGTTGTCGAAGCAGCCGAAGAACTCGGTGGTCACCAGATCGATCTCAGACTTGGACATGGCGCGACGGTAGCACCGGCGGGTGACAGGCCCGGCCGGTGCCGCCGGGCGCGAGGTGGCAGGCGGCGGGTAGCGGGCGGGTACCGGCCGCCCTTCACGGCCACCGATCGTCACACGGGGGCGGGGACCGGGACGATCCAGAGCTCGGCCGGGCCGTTGACGACGGCGGAGCGCAGCCGCGCGGGCGGCGGACCGTCCCGGTCACGCAGGACGGCGTGCGGGTAGGAGCCGAAGAATCCGTCCAGGGCCGCTTCGGCCTCCAGACGCGCCAGCGGGGCGCCCAGGCAGAAGTGCGGGCCGTGACCGAAGGCGAGGTGGTCCTTGACGGGGCGCGTCGGGTCGGGGGTGGGGCAGTCAGGTGCCGAGGTGCCTTGACGGCCAGAGTAATTAGCTGCCATATTACTTTCATGACGCGAGACGGGGCCGGCGACGAGACACCCACCCTGGAGCAGGCCAGACAGCAGGTCGAACACTACGGCCTGGAGGCCGACCCCCAGGCGGTGCTGGTCGCGGTACGACTGATCTCGGCGGGCGCGCGGGTCGGCCGGGCGGCCGAGGCGCACTTCGCCAGGTTCGGCCTGTCGACGGGGCGCTACCGCCTGCTGGCCGACCTGGAGGCCCACGGCGGGGAGAAGTCCCCGTCGCGCCTCGCGGCGGACCTGGACGTCTCCAGGGCCACCATCACCGGCCTGCTCGACGGACTGGAACGCGAGGGCCTGATCGCCCGACGCCCGTCCGTCGAGGACGGACGGGGCACGGTGGCCGCCCTGACCGCCCGCGGCGCGCAGCGGCTGCGCGACATGGCACCCGAGCACTTCGGGCGACTGGAGGCGATGGTGGGCGGCCTCAGCGTCGAGGAACGCGCGGTGTTCCTGGACCTGCTGGCCCGCGTGGTGCGCGGCAGCGCGGCCCTGGCCGCCGACTGACCCACCCCGCGACCACCCCGGCCCACCCCCGCCAACCGACCCGACTCCCGGCCGACCGGGCCCGCCCGCAGGGCAGGGCCCCTTTTCACGGCCCAATAGTTAGCCACCTAATTAATTGATCGGGGCAGGCCCGTCGCCGACCCCGAAGCGACCCTTCACTTTCCGCACACTGACGAAGGAGGCCCGCATGTCCGCACGGAAGGACCCCGCGGTGAAGGAACCCACGGTGCAGAACCCCGGGGTGCAGAACCCCGCGGTGAAGGAGCCGGCGGTGAACGGCAGAGGCGGCCGGAGCCGGGCGGCGGCGCGGCCGTTCGTGCTGTGGCGCGAGGTACTGACCGCCTACGCCGCCCCCGCGCTGACCGCCGGCGCCGCCGGACTCGCCACCGGGCAGCGGGAGCTGACGGTGGCGGCGTGCACCTCCATCGCCGGCACCTCCGCCGTGGTGGCGCTCCTGGTCGGCGCGTGGCTGCGGCGCGGCGGACGGCCCCGACGGTGGACCCTCGCCGTGCCGCGCGTCGTCCTGACCGTCCTCCTCGTCGTCGTGACCGCCGGTACGGCGGCCCTGCTGGGGTGGTTCGCCGCCCAGTGGCTGCCCGCCCACACAGCGGTCCCCGGCAGCCCCTGGCTGGACCGCCTGCGGATCGACCTGCCGGTCTCCGCGGTCCTCGCCACCACCATCGTCAGCCTGCGCTGGCGCAGCACCACCGGCACGTCCCGGCCGTAGCCCACCCCGGCACCGGCCTCCGCACCACCGGCCCCGGACACGACCGGGCCCGTTCCGGCGGCGCCCGCCGCCGGTAACCCACCACGAAGTGAGGACAACCGATGATCGTCGTCATGGGAGCCACCGGAGCGACCGGCAACGCCGTGCTCCACAGCCTCCTCGCGCTCGGCGAGCCCGTGCGCGCGCTGACCCGTACCCCGCAGCGGCCGCTGCCCGGTCTCACCGACGCGCCCGGTTCACGGGTCGAGGTCCAGTACGCCGACGCCGCCGACCCCGAGTCACTGCGCACGGCGTTCAAGGGCGCGGACGCGCTCTTCCTCGCCATGGCCAACGGCCCCGCGCAGGTCGCGCTCGAAACCCGCGTCATCGACGTCGCCGCGCACAGCGGCATCGGGCACATCGTCAAGATCTCGGCACCGGCGGCCGAACCCGACTCCCCCGTCGCCGTCTCCCGCGGGCACCACGCCGTCGAGGAACACCTGCGCGCCTCGGGGGTCACCCCCACCGTCCTGCGCCCCTACGCGTTCATGCAGAACCTCCTGCGGCTGGCCCCCGCCGCCGCCCAGGGCGTCATCCTCGGCGCGATGGGCGACGCGCCCTGCAACTACGTCGACTGCCGCGACATCGGCGACGTCGCCGCCGCCGCGCTGACCGGGCACGGCATCGCCGGCGGCACGTACAGCCTCACCGGTCCGGAAGCCGTCTCCCACCCCGAACTCGCCTCCCGGCTGGCGGCCCTGACCGGCAGGGAGATCCGCTACGTCGACCTCACCCCCGACGAGCTGCGCGAGCACCTCGTCCACCGGGCCCGGATGCCCGACTGGCTCGCCGAACACGTGACGGAGATCCAGCGACTCGCGATCGCCCGGCCCGAGACCCCCAACGACACCGTCGCCACCGTCCTCGGCCGCCCGCCCCGCACCCTGGACGCCTTCCTGCACGAGCACGGCGGCCACTTCCGGCCGTAGCACCGGGGCCCGTGGGGCCGCGACCCTCGGACGGATCACCGCCGCCCGGCCCGTCTCGGCGGGTCGGGCTGCGGTGATCGTCACACGGTCAGGCCGGGCCCGGCCGAGCCGGACCAGGTGACGTTCTTGCGCTGCCCCGCGGAGCCGTAGACGAAGTCGACGGTGAACGGGTCGGCCGCGTCCTCCGGCAGGGCGTACGCGGTGAGCCCGGTGGCCTCCTGCCCGGGGGCGAGGGAGCCGCCGAGGAGCTTCATCCGGCCGCTTCCGTCGATCAGGATGTAGACGAGGTTGCCCTTGGCGTCCCTGACCAGGGGCATCCCCGACCCGTCGAGCGAGACCGCCGCGGACCCGGTGTTGACGACGGTGATCCTGATCTGGACGATCTTGGCGTTCTTGGGGGCCGAGGTCACGTTCCCGCGCGGGGCGTACGGCTCGGGCGCGGCCATCGTGACCTTCAGCCCGTCCTGGTAGGTGTAGGACTGGCCGAACGTCAGGCGCCGGGCCCGCTGGTCCGCGACCTCCTTCTCCCGCTCGGCCTCCAGTCTCTTCCGCTCTGCCTCGATCCGCTCCCGCTCCTTCGCGGCCCGCTCCTCGGCGGCCGCGATCGCGGCATCCGAGCGGGCGCGCGCGGCGTCGCGCTCCGCCCGCCGCTCATCGGCGACCGCCTGCACCCGCGACGCGACGAAGACTCCCGCGCCGACCGACACCAGCAGGCCGGTGATGCCCAGGATCACGCCCGCGAGCGCCATCCCCCGGTTGGTCGCCCGGCCCTTACGCACGTTTCCGAGCCCGATGACGCCGAAGATCACCGCGAGCAGCGCCGGCAGCCAGGACAGCCAGAACAGGATGATGACCAGGCCGAGGACGGTCCCGACGATGCCGAGCACCATGGCCGCAGTGCCCAGGCCGTTGCGCGGCGGCGGCGCCGGCATCGCGTACGGCGGCCAGTACGGCGCGCCCGGAGCCCCGCCGGGGGCGAGCGCGGGGGCCGGGACGGCGGGGGCGGGGACGGGGACGGCGCCGGGGGTCTCGCCCGGTCCGGGAGTCTCGCTCCGGTCCTCGCTCCGGTGCTCCGTCCGGCCCTCACCCTGACCCGGGCTCGGCGGAGCCCACGGGTCGAGGCCGGCCGGCCCCTCCGCGGACCGCGGGCTGTCGGGCAGGACAGGATTGGTCATACGAGATCCTTCGAGCACGGTGGAATGACGGGCTGATACCCAGCCCGACGCCGAAGTCTGTCCTGATCCCCCGGTGAGAGCGACTCATATTCCGCGCGGCGGTACCGGCCCGGACCGGACCCGCGTGTCAGCACCCCGGGACAGGACACCGACAGGGTCGGCGGTTGATCAACATACAGGTGCCCGGCGACAGCACGGACACCGGTCCGACGTGGACGAACCCGGGGCCGACGCGGGCGGACCCGGTGCGCGGCGGCCCGGGTTCGTCCACGGCTCGGTCCGCCCGTGTGCGGGAGGGTCGCCGGTCCCGTCGTGCCCGGCGACCCTCCCGATCCCCCACCTGACCCCCGCCCCCCGACCCACCGACCCCCCGACCCGCCGCCCCGGCCGGCCGCCGGTGCGCCGGGTTACTCCCGGGCGAGCATGGCCTGGGCCTCGGCCTCCAGGTCCACGTAGGGGTCGCCGCTGACGTCGACGGCGACACGGTGGAGGGTGGCGCCGGTGAACGCCCAGGGCGCGCTGCCGGGGTACCGGTCGGTGACGGCTTCGCCGCTGTCCCGGCCGACCACGAGGCCCTCCCCCGCGAGCGTGAAACGGCCTGGCTGGGTCTTGATCCGGCCCTCACCGACCTTGTGGTCACCGTGGTAGAGGCTGAGAATGCCGGTGGCGACGCCGGGCGAGGCCTCGCCGTCCTTCTCGAAGCTCGCGGCGAGGATGAGCTGTTCGCCGGTCGGGAGCTCCTCGGTGGCGGTGATCAGCTGGTGTTCGACGCCGAGGAAGTTGTAGACGTAGTGCAGGCGGTCGTCCCGGACGAACAGGGCGTGTCCGCCGAAGCGGCCGCCGTGCGCGAACAGCACGCCGGAGGCTCCCGGGCCGGGGATGTCCACGAGGGCTCCGACGGCGTAGGAGCGGTTGCGGATGTTGACCGCGACCGCCTCGGGGACCTCGGAGCCTCCCGGCCGGTAGGTGTAGCGGCTGCGCGGCGGGGTGAGCTGCGGGCGCGGGGTGGACAGGATCTCCAGCGCGGAACGGTCGTCCAGCGGCAGCGCCTGGTTGACGCCCGCCTCGTAGAACCAGAGGCCGATCATCCCGGTGAGGCGCTCCGGCTCCCGCCGGGCGAGGTCGTGGAGTTCGGAGCGGTCCTCGTCGGTGTGGTACAGCTCCCAGGTGTCCTGGGCGTAGTTGCCCCACCCGCTGATCGCGGGGTGGGTGGTGACGGCCTTCCAGCCCTGGTGCCAGATCCCGCGGGTGCCGAGCATCGAGTAGAACTGCGTCGTGCGGGCGGACGGCACGGCGGGCGCGTCGAAGGAGTAGCGCATGCTGACGCCCTGCAGCGGGACCTGGACGTGCCCCCGGACGGTCTCGGGCATCGCCAGGCCGATGCAGTCCAGGACGGTGGGCACGATGTCGACGGCGTGGTGGTACTGGGTGCGGACCTCACCCCGGGAGGCGATGCCGGCCGGCCAGGAGATGATGCACGGGTCGCAGGTGCCGCCGTTGAAGGAGTACCGCTTCCACATCTTGAACGGCGTGTTGAATGCCATCGCCCAGCCGTTGGGGTAGTGGCCGTACGTCTCGGTGCCGCCGATATTGTCGATCATGGCCAGGTTGTCGTCGATGTCGTCGGCGACGTTGTTGAAGAACTTGTTCTCGTTGACCGAACCGTTCGGACCGCCCTCGCCGGACGCCCCGTTGTCGGAGACCACGACGAAGACCGTGTTGTGGAGCTGGCCGATGTCCTCCAGATAGGCCATCAGCCGGCCGACCTGGTCGTCGCAGTGCGAGAGGAACCCGGCGTACGCCTCGGCCATCCGCGCGAACAGCCGCCGCTCGTCGGTGCTCAGCTCCGCCCAGGGGCGGGTGAAGTCCAGCGCGGGGAACGGCTCCCCGCCCGGCCCGCGGCGGGTCTCCGGGGTGCCGATCGGGTTGAGCGGCGGCAGTTCGGTGCCCGGCGGGACGAGCCCCAACTCCTTCTGACGGGCCAGGATCTCCTCCCGCATCGCCTCGTACCCCGCGTCGAAGCGACCGCGGTACCGGTCGATCCACTCCTTCGGGGCCTGGTGCGGGGCGTGGGCGCAGCCCGGCGCGTAGTAGAGGAAGACCGGCCGCTCGGGGGCGATGGCCTTGACGTCGTCGAAGTACTGGATCGCCTTGTCGGTGATGTCGGTGCCGAAGTGGTAGCCCTGCTCGGGGGTGGCGGGCTGTTCGACGGGGTGGTTGTCGTGGACGAGGTCCGGGTACCACTGGCTGGTCTCGGCACCGAGGAAGCCGTAGAAGCGCTCGAAGCCCCGGCCGAGCGGCCAACTGCGGCGGGTGGAGGCGAGGTTCATCTCGTCCTCCGGACACAGATGCCACTTGCCGGTGATGGCGGTGCTGTAGCCGCGCTCGACGAGGACCTCGGCGAGCGTCGCGCACTCGGGCGGGATGTGACTGTTGGCGTTCGGGAAGCCGATGGCCGCCTCGCTGATGCAGGCCATGCCGTTGGTGGTGTGGTTGCGGCCGGTCAGCAGCGCCGAGCGGGTCGGGGAGCAGAGCGCGGTGGTGTGCCACTGGGAGTAGCGCAGGCCCTCCGCGGCGAGCCGGTCGATGTGGGGCGTCTCGATCGGGCCGCCGTAGCAGCTCATCGCGGCGAACCCGACATCGTCCAGCACCACGTACACCACGTTCGGCGCCCCCTCGGGGGCCTTCGGCTGCTCGTACGCCGACCAGTCCGGGACCGAGTCCCGGACGTCGAGCTGCACCACACCGCGAAATGTCGAAGCCACGCGTCCCGCCTTCCATCGGTGCGCCCGCGCCGCCGTCCGGCGCGGACTCCTCCCCGCCATGCTCGACCGGCGTCCGGTGGCGGCCCTCGCGGCGCGCAGGAGGCAGGAGCGTGAACGTCCGGCGGCGGCGACCGGCTGAGTGCCGGTCAGCGCAGCACGCAGCGGAACCCGAGGTGGCAGGTCGCGGTGTCCTCGCTCTGCCCCTGTCGGGCGGCGGGGCGGTAGCGCAGGCAGTAGTTCGGCGCGCACAGGTGGGAGCCGCCCTTGATCACCCGCTGCGGGAACCGCTCCGGCACCGGCCCGGCGGGCGCCTCGACCCGGGGGTTGCGCGGCGCGCAGCAGGCCTTGGGCGCCGGGTCGCGGTGGCGGGTGGTGTAGTGGTCGGCGGTCCACTCCCAGACGTTGCCGGCCATGTCGTACAGGCCGTAGCCGTTGGGCGGGTAGCCGCCGACCGGGGAGGTGCCGGGGGCGGCGCCGGTCCGGCCGGCCGGTTCGTACTCCCAGGGGAAACGGCCGTGCCAGGTGTTCGCCATCCGGCGGCCCTTCGGCATGAAGTCGTCACCCCAGGGGAAGACGGCCGACGGCAGGCCGCCGCGCGCCGCGAACTCCCACTGCGCCTCGGTCGGCAGCTCCTTGCCCGCCCAGGCGGCGTAGGCGAGCGCGTCCTCGTGGGCGACCTGGGTCACCGGGTGGCGTTCCCGCCCGTGCAAGGTGCTGTCCGGACCCTCCGGGTGGCGCCAGGACGCGCCGGGGACGTACGTCCACCAGCGGCGCCAGTCGTCCAGGTTCACGGGGCCGGACGTCCTCCGGAAGACCAGCGCGCCGGGCACCAGGTCTGCCGGGTCGGCGCCGGGGTAGTCCGCCGGGTCCAGCCGGCGCTCGGCCACGGTCAGGTGGCCGGTCGCCTTCACGAAGCGGCGGAACGCGGCCACCGTGACCGGGTGCTCGTCCATCCAGAAGCCGTCCACCACGACCGGGTGCGCCGGCCGTTCCTCGGGATAGAAGTCGTTCGAGCCCATCAGGGCGGCACCGCCCGGGATCCACGTCATTCCCCGGACCGGCGCCGGGAGCGGGCGCTGCGCTGTCGTCGTCACGGCACCGACGGTGCCCCACCCGCCCCGGGGTGCCGCGCCGACACGCCGCGCGGCCGGGTGGCGCCCGGCCCGTCCGCGGGTGCGTCACCCGGTGCGCGGGTCGCCCGGGTGGTGGGGGCGCGTCGCTTCGCCCCCACCGCCCGAACGGCGGGTCCGGTCTCCGACGGGTCCAATCCCACGCGGTCCGTTCCCACGGGGGTCCGGTGTCAGACGGGTCCGGTGTCAGTCGTCGTCGCCGTGCCGGCCGGTGGGGCGGGCGAAGACCTGGTAGCCGGTGCTCTCCGGGCCGCCGGCGCCGGCGACCAGGTTGCCGCTGGTGGAGCCGAACACCACGGTGTCGCCGTCGGCGTCCACGACCGGGTCGATCGAGGACCCGTTGCCGAGCGAGCCGTCGGGCGCGGTGGAGACCCGCTCGGTGCGGCCGGTCCGCAGGTCGTGGCGGTAGACGTCCCAACCCGCGTGCTGCGGGCCCGCCACCAGGTTGTCGGCGGCGGAGGCGAAGTAGGCCCAGCGGTTGTCGGCGGTGATCCGGCCGTGGTTGGAGGAGCCGACCGACTCGGTGCCGGGCAGGCCCCCGCTGATCTTCGTCACGGTGCCCTTCCGGAGGTCCCGGACGTACAGCACGGTGTGGTACCGGTGGCCGTTGGTCGAGCCGCCGGGCTCGGGCAGCGCGTAGATCGCGCGCCGCCCGTCGGGGCTGATCGTCGCGTCGAAGGTCGGGTAGCCGAGCTTGCCGTCGGCGTCCAGGCTGACGGCGGAGATCCGGCCGGACTGCACGTCGACGGTGTAGTAGGTGCCGGTCGTCGGCCGGGACAGGCTCGGCCGGGCGTCACCGGGCTCGGCCGCGACGGTGTTCGGGGCCGGCTCCACGTCGGCGGCGGCGCCCTGGGCGGCCGCGGCGGCGAGGGCGGGGGTCTGCTCGGCGGGCACCAGGTTGCCGGCCAGCGAGGTGAAGCCCACGGTGCGGCCGTCGGCGCTGATCGTCGGGTTGAGGGACATGCTGTCGCCCGGCTTGCCGTCCACGCCGAGGCTCACCAGACGGGTCTTCCCGGTCCAGCGGTCGGTGACGTAGATGTTGTAGTCCCAGGTGTAGGGCCTGGCCAGCGAGGAGCCGGCGGCCGGGAGGTCCGGGACGAGGTCGGTCCGGCTGGAGACGAAGGCGACGTAGCGGCCGTTGGCGCTGATCGAGGGCGCGTACGAGGAGTGGAACCGGTCGGTGTCGCCGTTGGTGGCCGAGCCGCTGATCAGCTCGGTGCGGCCGGTCCTGCGGTCGCGGACGTACACCTCGGAGCGGCCCTGGACCGGCAGGCCGGGCACCACGTTCTCGGCCTCGCTCTCGAAGGCGACGTAGCGGCCGTCGGCGTTGATCGAGACGTAGTCGGTGAAACCGTCCAGCGCCTGGCCGTCGTCGGAGAGGTTGACCCGCTCGGTACGGCCGGTCCGCAGGTCGCGGACGTAGGCGTCGCGACCGCTCTTCGCGGGCTGGGACACCAGGTTCTTGGCCCACGAGGTGAACAGGGCGAAGCGGCCGTCCGCGCTGACCGCCTGGCTCCATGACTGGTCGTCCGGCACGGCGCCGTTCAGCCCGACGCTGACCTGGACGGTGCCGCGCGACAACGGCCGGGCCTGGGCGGGCGCGGCGGTCGCGGCGAGCACGGCGGCCGCCGCGAGGATGCTTCCGCCGCCGGCCAGCCACCGGTTACGGGTGGTTCGGGTCCTGCGTGCCATGAGATTCGTCCTTCCCCTGGTGATCGCCCGGCCGGGCTCCCTCCCGACGGCGGGCCTCAGGAGAGCCAATCCGCAGGGAGGCGCGGCGGTCAACGGCCACGGGTGATCTCGGCGGAAGATACGCCAACGGGCGTATCCCGCGCGGGGGTCGGGGGTGGTACCGGAACAATCGGCGGCGTACTCGGCGGGACCGGGCGGAGCGAGGCGATGTCGTCCGGGTGCGGACCACCGGGCGGCCGCGGGCCGGCCCTCGGGGCCACCGCCACGCTCGCCGGGAAGGAGGAGATCACCAGCCTGCGGATCAGTGATCAGACGATCAACGACCTGGTCGCGGGCGAACCGGCGAGCTTCGAGAGCACCCTCCGGGACCGGCCTCCGTTCGCCGATCTGGCGAACTGGCCGGCCGACGGCCGGCTCGGCCTCTTCAGCATGGTGTGGGCCTCGGGCCCGCTCTTCCGGTTCCCGAACTTCCAGGCCGCCGCCGCCTCGCAGGGCTGGCTGACCATGGCGCGCGAATGCAGGATGACGGAACTCGGGAACCCGGGCGTCATCCCGCGGAACGTCCGGAACGGGCTGCTGTTCACCCTCGCCGGGTGGAACGCCGCGCCGCCCCCCGGCGACCTCACCCAACTGGTCTTCGACGCGTCGCAGAAGCTCGACGCCAACCTGCGGTCGGGCAACCTCCCCGTCCCGCTGAACCTGGCGATCGGGGTGCAGACCGCCCTGGAGGACCTGGGCTTCGACCCCAACGGTCTCGACGGTGTGTTCGGGAACGGCACGCGCGCGGCACTGACCTCGTTCCAGGCCACCAACGGTCTCGGGCAGACACCCGCCGCGCAGGGCTTCGACGATGTCCCCCAGGAGACCCTGGACACCCTCGCGAGCCGACTCGACGACAAGGGGTTCGTCCACTTCCCGCAGCACGCGTCGGCACAGGGCCGGACGCCTCCCGGGCGGGCGGTCGCCGGTGGGCCGGGCCGGGCTCCGCCGATGCGGTGAAGTCGCCTCCGAGGAACACCGGTTGGGCCTACAGTGGCGCCGGTACGGCGGCGCGGGCACAGGGGGGTACCTGGTGGACGACGGGTCAGTGAAGAACACCATCACCGGCGGGTTCTTCGTGGGAACGGTGATCCAGAGCCAGCACGTGGAGCTGTGGCTGCCGCCGACGGTGACCCCCGTGACCGACGGTCTGCCGCCGGCCGGCGCCACGTTCGTCGGGCGCGACAGGACGGCGCGGGAACTTCACGAACGCCTCGCGCCCGGGCCCGCGGGCGCCGCGGCGGGCGGGGCCATCACCGTCCTGACCGGTCTCGGCGGGATCGGCAAGACCGAACTCGCGCTGCAGGCCGCCCATCGGGCCTTGGCCGAGCCCGGCTGGTTCCCCGGCGGGGTCCTCCACCTGAACCTCTCGGTCCACGACGGCGAGCACCGCCAGTCACCGGAACAGGCGCTGGACACGCTGCTACGCCACCTGGCCGTCCCGATCGAGCACATCCCGGAGACCCTGGAGAGCCGCAGCGCGCTGCTGCGCACCGTGCTCAACGGCTATGCCGAGCACGGCCGGCGCGTCCTGCTCGTCCTGGACAACGCCTCGGGAGCCGACCAGGTCCGCCCGCTGCTGCCCTCCAACGGCGCCACCCCGGTGTTGATCACCTCCCGGGAAACCCTCACCTTCCACCTCGGCGAGCGCCTGTACGACCTGGACGTCCTCGACCGGGACGCCGGGGTCGAGTTCATCCGCCGTGTCCTCGACACGGCCCGGCCGGGCGACGGGCGGGTGGCCGCGGAACCCGCCGAGGCCGTCCGGCTCGCCGAGTTGTGCGCCGGACTGCCCCTGGCCCTGTGGATCGCCACCGCGCTGCTCACCGAGGACCCGGCCCGCCCGCTGGCCAACCTGCGGGCGGCGCTGGAGGACTCCCAGCGGCGGCTGGACCGGCTGAGCCGGCGCGGCGACAAGGCGGTACGGGCCGCCTTCGAACTCTCCTACCGGGCGCTGACCCCGCAGCAGGCGCGGCTGTTCCTGTTCCTGTCCCTCAACCCCGGCCCCGAGCTGTCCACCGAGGCCGCCGCCCGGCTGCTCGACGAGGACCTGTACGACGTCCAGGACCTCCTCGGCGACCTGGCCCGCGCGCACCTCATCGGGCACGGGGCCGCCTACGAACGCTGGCGCCAGCACGACCTGGTGCGGCTGTTCGCGCAGGAGAAGGGCAACGCGCGGGTCGAGCAGGACCGGCCCCTCGACGCCGCCGGGCGGCTCTTCGAGTACTACCACCGCGCCGCCGAGGCGGCGGTCACCGTCCTGTCGCCCGGCGACGAGGACTCCGACGGGGACTCCGGCCGGTTCGCCGACCGCGCCGCCGCCCTGGAGTGGCTGGAGACCGAACGGGCCAACCTGGTCGGGACGGTGAAGGTCGCGCACACCCTGCGCCGGCCCACCATCAGCGTCCACCTCGCCTTCGTCCTGACCCGGTACCTCAAGCTCCGGCGTCACCTGGACGACTGGATCGAGGTCAGCACGACCGCCGTGGCGCTGTGCCGGCTGAGCGGCTCGGACGAGGCCACGGCCAACGCCCTGAACAACCACGGCGCGGCGCTGGCCGAGGCACGGCGCTTCCAGGAGGCGCTCGGCGCGCACCAGGCCGCCGCCGACCTCTACGCCGAAGCGGGCGACCGGCGGGGCATGGCCGAGGCGGCCGGCAACATCGCCGGGGTCTGCCACCGGAGCGGCCGTTCGGACCTGGCCGTCCGGCTCTACGCGGAGGTCGCCGACCTGTACCGCCGGCTCGGCGACCACCACGGGCTCAGCGCCACCCTCACCAACCGCGCCACCGTCCTGTCGTCGCTCCGGGAGTTCGACGAGGCCCTCGACGACCTCGCCGAGGCCGCCGGGGCCACCGAGGCCGGAGGGCCGGACGGCGGTCGCGACGAGGACGCCCATTCGCTCGTCTCACGCGGCCGGGCCCTGGCCGGCAAGCGCGAATTCGACGAGGCCGTCGCCCTGTTCACCCGCGCGGCCGAGATAAGGCGGCGGGACGGGGACCAGCACGGCGAGGCGGGCGCCCTCACCGATCTCGGGAGCGCGCTGTTCGAGGCCTGGCGGATCGACGAGGCCACCGAGGCCAACGCCAGGGCCGCGGAACTCGCGCACACGCTCGGCGACCGCCACCACGAGGCCATCACCCGCAACAGCCTCGGTCTCTGCCTCCAGCGGGTCGGCCGGCTGGCCGAGGCGGTCGCGGCCCACACCGCGGCCATCGACTCCTTCCTCGCCACGGAGGACCGGCAGGGAACCGGTCTGGCCCGGATCAACCTCGGCATGGCCCTGGCCGCCTCGGACCGCCCCCACGAGGCGGCCGAGGAGCACCGGCGGGCCGCCGGGGTCCTGCGGGCGTGCGCCGACCCGCACGGCGAGGGCATCGCGCAGAACCACCTGGGCTGTGCCCTGCGCAGAACGGGCGAATTCGAGCAGGCGCTCGCGGCGCACGACCGGGCCGTCGAGCTCTTCCGGCAGAGCCGGGACCGGAAGTCCGAGGGCGACGTGCTCAACAACGTCGGTGTGTGCCGACGCGCGATGGGGCAGCACGAACAGGCCCTCGCCTCGCACGCCGCCGCCACCGCCGTCTACCGGGAGGTCGCCGACCGGCACGGGGAGGCCGAGGCCGCGGAGAAGAGCGCGGCGACGCTGCTGGACCTGGACCGGTTCGACGAGGCGGCCCGGTTCGGCGCCCGGGCGGCCGAGATCTTCGAGGAGACCGGGGACCGCTACGGCACCGCCGTCGCCCACGTCAACCTCGGCGTCGCCCTGATCGGGCTGGACCGGTACGACGAGGCCGTCGAGGCCTCGGGCAAGGCCGTCCTCCTCTTCCGCGAGCTGGACTGCGGGCCGCAGGAGGACGGCGCGATGCAGAACCTGCTCTACGCGAGCAGTCGGCGGCGGTCGGCCACCCCGGCGCCGCCGACCGGCGGGAGCGGCGCACCGAAGTCCCTGCTCGGCCGGTGGCGCACGCGCGGGAACCGGCGCGGTCAGTAGCCGCACGGGCCGCCCGGTCCGCCACCGCGGCGTGGTCGTCCGGGGTGCCCGTACCGCGGCTCGCCACCGGCCGGGCCCGTCGACAGACCGCGGTGGCGCGAGTCATCGACCCGGGTGGAGCGGGCCACGCCGGTCGGCAGAGCCCCGACCCGGGTGATCCGGTCGGCGGCGGCGGCGTACCCGACCGGCGCGTCGAAGAAGGACCCCCGGAAGCGGAGTCCGCAGTGCGGGCGGCCGGCCGGACCGCGTCCTGCGGCGCTCTCGCACGGCCGACCGGCACGCCTCGTCGGCAGCACCGACCTCTGACAGTCCCTCCGCATGCTAGCGCCGTCGGCCGCACGGCCATATGGGGGTTCGCGGCTCGAAAGATACGCGCAGATCACCCATGAACCGCAGGTCCGGCGGCGCCAGGATCGGCGATGCGGTCGGACGCCGGCCAGCTCCGGCAGTCTCCACGGAACGAAGGACGGACGATGGCAGACGAGTACACGGCGGGTCAGGACTCGGCGGATCCGTACGCCACGTTCTTCCCCGACCTGATCGAGGCGGTGCTGCGCAGGCAGGACGCGCGGGGCTGGTCCGTCAGCCCGCAGGGCTTCTGGTGCCACGTCCGCCCGGGCGACGCCGGCGCCGGCCGCCGACAGGGCTGGAAGCTGCACGTGTCGGCGACCCCGCTCTCCGCGCCGATGGTGCTGACCCGGGCCGCCGAGGTGCTCGTCGCCGCCCGGGCCCCGTTCAAGTGCGCCGGCACCCCCGGACACCTGACGGAACTCGTCTCCGCCCGCTACGACCGGGGCAGCGGCGGGAAGTTCATCACCGTCTACCCGAACGACGACGACCAGTTCCGGCAGCTTGCCGAGGAGCTGCACCGAGCCACCGCGCAGCTGCCGGGGCCGGGCATCCTCTCCGACCGCCAGTACCGGCCGGGCAGCCTGGTGTACTACCGCTACGGTGCCTTCCGGGGCTTCCCCCGGCTCACCAACGACGGCTCGCCCGAGCCGATGCTGCAGGCGCCCGACGGGACCTTCGTCCGGGACCGGCGGCAGGCCGGGTTCAGCCCGCCCGCCTGGGCCGTCTCGCCTCTGCCGCCGCCCGAGGAACCGCCGGCCGCCCCCGGCACGAGCGTCCTGCTGAACGACCGCTACGTCGTCCGCAAGGCCATCCGGCACGCCTACCGGGGCGGGGTGTTCCTCGGCAGCGACCGGCGGACCGGGCAGGAGGTCGTCATCAAGGAGGCCCGCCGGCACGTCGGGGCCACCCTCACGGGCACCGACGCGGGCGACCGGCTCGGCCACGAGGCCGACATGCACGCGCTGCTCGCTCCCACCGGCCTCTGTCCGAAGGTCCTGAGCGTCTTCCACCAGGGCGGCAACCGGTACCTCGCACAGGAACGCATCGCCGGACAGACCCTGCGTTCCTGGGTCACCGAGCGGCTGCGCCCCGACCGGGCGTCGGTGCTGGAGCTGGCCGCGCAGTTGGTGACCGTGGTCGAGGCCGTCCACGAACTCGGTCTGGTCCTGCGGGACCTCAGCCCCAACAACCTGATGGTCACACCGGACGGCGAGCTGCGCCTGATCGACCTGGAGGCGCTCGCCCGCCCCGGCGAACCCGTCCTCGGTATCCGCACCCCTGGCTTCTGCGCCCCCGAGGTGGTCGAGGGAACCACGGGCGGTCTGGCCCCCGCCCCGGAGTCCGACCTCTACAGCCTCGGCGCCGTGCTGTTCCACCTGCTCACCGGGACCGAGCCCGAACTGGCCCCCGACCTCGGGGCGACGCGCGGCCGGCACGACCGCCACGCCGCCCTGCTCGCCGCCGCTCTCGCCGACCGCCCCGAGCTCCTCGCCTTCCAGCCGCTGGTGCTGGGGCTGATGGCACCGGACGGGAGCGACCGGTGGAGTCTGGACACCGTCCGCGAGACCCTCGCCGGGCTGCTCGCCGCCCCGCTCGACGCGCCCCCCACCGCCGGGGCGCCGGTCACCGGGACGCCCCCGGCCACCGGGGCCGTCCTGGACCGCGCGACCACGGAGCGGCTGCTGTCCGACGGGCTGACCCACCTGATGGACACCATGACCCCGGGCGACCCCGTCCGGCTCTGGCCCGCCGATCCCTCCGCCGAGCGGACCGACCCGCTCAACGTGCAGCACGGCGCGGCCGGCGTCCTGTCCGTCCTCACCGCGGCCGCCGCGCACCGCACGGACCCCCGGCTGCGGGCCTCGGTCGCCGAGGCCGCCCGGTGGATCGCCGACCGGGCCGAGATCGGCGGACAGCAGCTGCCCGGGCTCCACTTCGGACGCTCCGGCACCGCCTGGGCCCTGCTCGACGCCGCCCGGCTGCTCGACGACGACGGCCTCGCCACGCACGCGGCCCGGCTGGCCCGCGAGGTACCGCTGCGCCGGCCCAACCCCGACGTGTGCCACGGCACGGCGGGCGCCGGTCTCACCCAGCTCCACTTCTGGCGGACCACCGGTGACGAGGAGTTCCGGGAACGCGCGGTGGCCGCCGCCGAACACCTGCTGACCACCGCCGCGAAGGGCCGCTCCGGCGTGGTGTGGCCCGTCCCGGCCGACTTCGACTCCGAGCTCGCCGGCATCACCCATCTCGGCTTCGCGCACGGCGCCGCCGGCGTCGGCACCTTCCTGCTGCTCGCCGGTCTCGCCACGGAGCGGGAGGACTTCGTCCACGCCGCCCGGGCGGCCGCCGAGACCCTGCTCGCCACCGCGCGGGTCCGGGACGGCGGCGCGGGCTGGCCCGTCGAGGACCGCTCCGCCGACGCCCCCGTCCACGCGCCCCACTGGTGCAGCGGTGCCTCCGGCATCGGCACCTTCCTGATCCGCCTCTGGCAGGCCACCGGGGATCCGCGCTACCGCGCGACCGCCGAACAGGCCGCGACCGAGGTGTACCGCTGGCGGTGGGTGGGTTCCGCCGCCGCCTGCCACGGCCTGGCCGGCAACGCCGAGTACCTGCTCGACCTCGCCGAGGCCCTCGACGACCCCCACTACCGGCGCCGCGCCGAGGAACTCCTCGCCTGCGCCCACGCGCGGCACGTCCTCCACGACGGGCTGCTCCTGATCCCCGACGACACCCTGACCAGGGTCGGCGTCGGCTACAACACCGGACTCGGCGGACCGCTCGGCCTGCTGGTCCGGCTCCACCACGGCGGGCCCCGCCTGTGGCTGCCCGCCCCCGACCGGACCGGAAGGAGGTGACCACCATGACCGACGACGTCAACGCCCTGCAGCTGCTGGACAGCGAGGAGCAGACCACCACCGACTACGTCTGCCACCCGTTCTCCATCTTCACCTGCGGCAACTGGAGCTTCGGCGACATCTGACGGGCCCCGCCCCGGCCGACCGCCCCCGACCGGACCGGAAGGAGGTGACCACCATGACCGACGACGTCAACGCCCTGCAGCTGCTGGACAGCGAGGAGCAGACCACGACCGACTACGTCTGCTACCCGTTCTCCGTCCTCACCTGCGGCAACTGGAGCTACATCAACGTCTAGCAGTCCCCCCACCCCAGGAAAGCGAGTGAGTGCCATGACCAACGACGTCAACGCCCTGCAGCTGCTCGACAGCGAGGAGCAGACCTCCACGGACTACATTTGTTTCCCGTTCTCGATCTTCACCTGCGGCAACTGGAGCATCGACGACATGTGAGTCCGACCGGGGAGGACGTGCGAACGCCTTCCGACGTGACCGCCCCGCGGCCGCGGAGGGCGAGGACCACGGGCCGGCCCGCCGACGCCCGTGTCCCCACCCTCCGGAAGCGCCCGGGCCGGACCCGCGCGAACGCGTGACCACGGAGTACCCACCCCGGCGCGGGGGGGCGGGCAACCCCGGCACCCCCCCCCCCCCCCCCCCCGCCCGCCGCACGGGCGCCCCCCCCCCGGCAGGGGGCCCGCGCGC
>NZ_JBHYYB010000004.1:193956-238748 GCF_042752535.1 Kitasatospora sp. NPDC059327
GCGCCCGCCGCCGGGCCCCCCCCCCGCGGCCCGCCCCGGGCCCGCCCCGGCGCGCCGGCGTCCCCCCGTCGCACCCCCCCGGGCGGGGGGGGCCGCAACCCTCGGCCACCCGCGCCGGACGCCCGCCGGCCGGCCATCGGTCCCCGCCACCCGGGCAGGTGCCCTCCGGCGGGACTAGCATCGGTCGTATGGCAGAGCGAGAATTCGCGCTCACCGCGCCCCAGCTCGTCCTCGAGACCGACAGCGACTCGAAGGTGATCAGCCCGGGCCACAGCTACGCCGTCGGGCGTGACCCCACGAGCGACGTCGTGCTCAGCGACCCGCGGGTCTCCTGGCACCACGCCGTCCTGCACGTCGGGGACGGCCACTGGGTGCTCGACGACACCGGCTCCACCAACGGCACCTTCTGCAAGGGCCACCGCGTCGAGCACCTGGACGTCGGCCCCGGGTACACGGTCCGCTTCGGCAGCGCCTCCGACGGGCCCCGCTGCACGCTGAGCGCCGTGGCCAGGCCGACCGCCGTGAGCGATCTGCCGCCCTCCGCGCTGACCTCCATCACCGGCTCGCACCGCCCGCCGACCAGCGTCCGGCCCCTGCCCACCAAGGTGATCCGGATCGGTCGGGCGCCCGACAACGACCTGGTCACCGGTGATCTGTCGGTCTCCCGGCACCACGCCGAGCTGCGGGCCCACGCCGACGGCTGGTACGAGATCGTCGACCTGGAGAGCCACAACGGCACCTACCTCAACGGCCGGCCCGTCCGGCAGGCGCTGGTCGGCTCCGGGGACCTGATCGGCATCGGCCACTCGGAGTTCTGCCTGGTCGGCGACCAGTTGCAGGAGTTCGTCGACACCGGCGACATCGATCTCGACGTCGAAGGCCTGAGCGTCGAGGTCGCCGGCGGCCGCGTCCTGCTCGACAACGTCACCTTCCCGGTCGGCCAGCACTGCCTGCTCGCCGTCGCGGGCCCCAGCGGCGCCGGAAAGTCCACCCTGCTGAACGCCCTCACCGGACTGCGCCCCGCCGATCGCGGCACCGTCCGCTACGACGGGCGCGACCTGTACCGCGAGTACGCCGAGCTGCGCCAGCGCATCGGCCTCGTCCCGCAGGACGACATCCTGCACACCCAGCTGACCGTCCGCCGGGCCCTCGGCTACGCCGCCGAACTGCGCTTCCCCGGCGACACCGCCCCCGCCGAACGGGCCGCCCGGGTCGAGGAGGTGATCGCCGAACTCGGCCTGACCGAACGCGCCGACCAGGTGATCTCCAGCCTCTCCGGCGGCCAGCGCAAACGCGTCAGCGTCGCCCTCGAACTGCTCACCAAGCCCTCCCTGCTCTTCCTCGACGAGCCCACCAGCGGCCTCGACCCGGGCATGGACCGCTCCGTGATGCAGATGCTCCGCGACCTCGCCGACGACGGGCACACCGTCATCGTGGTCACCCACAGCGTGCTGAGCCTCGACCTGTGCGACCGCCTGCTGCTGCTCGTCTCCGGCGGGCGGCTCGCCTGGTACGGGCCGCCCGCGGAGACGCTCGACTACTTCGGGTTCAGCCGCTGGTCCGAGGCCTTCGACGCGTTCGAGAACCAGACCGACCGGGACTGGGTCGGCCAGTACCGCGCCTCCCCTCCCTACCGCCGCTACATCGCCGGCGCGACCCCCGGGCCCGTCCCGCCCGGCCCCGCCGCCCCGGCGGCCGCCGCCCCACCGACCGCGCCCAAGCCCAAGCCGCGCCGCTGGAGCAAGCAGGTCTCCACCCTGGTCCGGCGCTACGCCACCGCGCTGTCCGCCGACCGCACCTTCCTCGCCGTGATGATCGCCCTGCCGTTCATCATGGGCGCCCTGGCCCGCGCCCTGGCCGGCAGCCGCCTCGACAACTCCACCGCTCTCAACACGCTGCTCATCCTCTGCGTCAGCGGCGTGCTGATCGGCGCCGCCAACTCGGTGCGCGAGCTGGTCAAGGAGCGCAGCATCTACCAACGCGAGAGAGCCGTCGGCCTGTCCAGATCCGCGTACCTCTGCTCGAAGATCGTGGTGCTCGGCACCATCACGGTCGTCCAGTCGGTGGTCCTCACCATGGTCGCCCTGGTCGGCGTGCAACTCGGGCCCCCGGGCACCAAGGGCATCTTCATGCCCCCGCTGGTCGAGATCACCCTGGCCGTCGCGATGCTCTCGGTGACCGCGATGATGCTCGGCCTGGTGATCTCCGCGCTGGTGAAGAAGGAGGAGGTGACCATGCCGCTGCTGGTCCTGGTCGCCATCATCCAGGTGGTGTTCTGCGGCGCGCTGTTGCAGCTGAGCAACGCCCTGGTGCTCAACCAGCTCTCCTGGCTGGTCCCTTCCCGCTGGGCCTTCGGCGCGATGGTCGCCACCATGGACCTCGCCCGGGTCTTCCCCGACACCTTCAGCAATGACCCGATCTTCACCCACCAGCCCTCCACCTGGCTGCTCGACATGGGCATGCTGGTCGCCCTCTCGGTGCTGTGCGGGATCCTGGTCAGCCGGCTGCTCCGCCGCCACGAACCCGCCGTCATGCGCGGGTAGCGGACGGCCGCGCCGGGCACGGTCCGGCCGGCCGACGCTCACCCCCGCCCGGCCGCCGTGCCGCCGTCGTCGCGGGCCCGCCCGCCGGGGAAGATCCGACCGAGGTGGTAGCGCAGGACCTCGACCGCGTCCCGCGCCGTCCGCTGGCCGAGCAGGACGCTCAGGCCGAGGCCGGCCGAGACGGACAGCAGGACGACGGCCTCCCGGCGGGCGTCCAGGTGCGGGTCGGCGTCCCCGGCCCGCTGCGCGGCGGCCAGCCGGTCGACCAGGAAGGCCTCCATCTCGTCGGGTGCCGCGAGGAACGGCTGCCCGGCGAGCGCCGGGTCGGTGACGGAGAGCACCGCGTACTCGGTGTAAACGAGATGGAAGGTCCGGCTCTCCCGGTCGGTCGGCACCGCTTCGAGCAGCACCGCCTCGACGACATCGCGCGGATCCGTCGAGGAGCCGGCCTCCCGCACCCGGTCGCGGACCCGCTCGCCCATCCGCACGGCCAGGTGGGTGAGCGCGGCGAGCAGCAGTTGCTCCTTGGTGTCGAAGTAGTACTGCACGAGCCGCACCGAGACGCCCGCCCCGGTCGCGACGGACCGCATGGTGACGGCGTGCAGTCCGCCGTCCGCCGCCACCCGGAGCAGCGCCTCGATGATGTGGGCCCGGCGCTCCTCGTGATCCACCAGTTTCGGCATGGGGTTCCCTTCGAACATTTTTATGGTACAAACATACCATCAAGCGTTGCCGTTTCGCGGACCGGGAGGGGTCATGACCAGGACGAGTGTCGGACGTTTCACCAGCGAGGAAGCCCGGACGAAGTTCCTGGCGGCGTACGACCGGGCCATGGACCTGTGGCCGGGCCCGCGCCGGGAACTGGATTTCGAGACCGGCTACGGCACCGTCCACGTCCACCACTACGGAGCCCCGACCGGCGAGCCGATCGTGCTCCTGCACGGCCACGCCGGACACGCCTCGAACTGGTACCCGCAGATCAGCGCCCTGGGTGAGCACCACCCGGTGTACGCGGTCGACACGCTGGACGACCCCGGCCGCAGTGTGCAGCGCGCCGTCGCGACCGGCCCGGCGGAGAACGCGGCCTGGCTCGGCGAGGTCCTCGCCGCGCTCGGACCGGAGCGGGTCCACCTGGTCGGCGCGTCCTACGGCGGCTGGCTCGCCCTCAACCAGGCCGTGCACGCGCCCGAGGGCCTCGCGTCGGTCACGGCACTGGACCCGGGCGGCATCGACAAGGTCCCCGCGCGCTTCTACGCCCACCTGATCGGCGGCCTGTTCGGGATGCTCGCCCCCCGGCGGCTCCGCCCCGCACTCGGCCGGCTGCTCGCCAACCCCGCCCTCGGCTCGCCGCCCGAGATGCTCGCCCCGCTGATGCTGGGCATGCGGACGTACCGGCCCAACACCCGCCCCCCGGTCCAGCCGTTCACCGACCGGGAGCTGAGCTCCATCCGGCTGCCCGCGCTCGTCCTGCTGGGGCGCCGCAGCGCCCTGGTCCGCGCGCACCGCGCGCGGGAGCGGGTCGCCGGGCTGATCCCGGGAGTCCGGGCCGAGATCGTGCCGCAGGCGGGCCACGGCCTCAACCTGGAGCGCCCCGACGTGGTCAACGGGCACCTGCTGCGGTTCATCGCCTCCTGCGGCTGACGGCCGTGATCGGTGCCCGGGAGAGCCGGGCACCGATCACCGGCCCACCGAGCACCGGCGCCTCGGCGCACCGATCACCGGCCCACCGATCACCGGCCCACCGGCGCCGACTCGGGCTCGGACCCCGGCTCCGGCTCCGACGCCGACGCCAGCGCTGCCGCGCCGCCGGGCAGCAGCAACGGAGTCGCCAGCAGGAGCACGCCGGCCAGGCCGACGGCCGCACGAGGGCCGAGCAGCGCGCCCAGCACGCCCCAGAGGAGCACCAGCAGCGCGGTCGCGGCCTTGGTGGTCACCGCCCAGGCGGACAGCGTGCGGGCGACCCGGTCGGTGGCGGTGCGCCGGAGCCGGTAGGTGGCGGACACCGGGTTGAAGACCGCGCAGCAGAGGATCAGGCCGAACTCCACGCCCATCACCAGCAGCAGCCCTCCGGTGCCCTCCCCAGGGAAGGCCAGACCGACGGGCCAGAGCGCGCGCAGCGCCCCGGACGCGACCAGGACCTCGCGCTGCCCGAAGCGGGCGACGAGCGGCCGGGCCAGCCGTGCGCCGAGCAGGCCGCCGACCGAGGGCACCGCGAAGGCGAGGCCGTACTGCCACGGCGCGAAGCCGAGCCGGTCGAGCAGCAGGACGGCCAGCGGCGGCTCGGCGGCCATCACCAGGCCGTTGAACACGGCGGTGTTGAGGAGCAGCGGACGCAGGACCGGGTCGGCGAGGATGAACCGCCACCCGTCGAGCAGGTCCCCGGCCCGCGGGCGCGCGGCCGGCCGGGGCGGGGGCGGCGGCTCGTCCCCGCCCGTCGCGCGGATCCCGAGGGCCGAGAGCAGGTAGCTGACGGCGTCGGCCGCCACCGTCGCCACCGGACCGAGGAGTCCGATGAGCGCGCCGCCCAGCGGCGGTCCGACGATCGTGGTCGTCCAGGCCGTGGATTCGAAGCGGGCGCCGGCGAGGAGCAGGTCCTCGGCCGGGAGCAGCGTCTTCAGATAGGCGCCCGAGGCGGCCCGGAAGGTGATGTCGGCCGCCGCGACCACCACCGAGACCAGGAGGAGCTGGAGGAAGGTGAGCACGCCGAGCGCGAACCCGGCGGGGATCGTCAGCAGCGCCGCGCACCGCACCAGGTCCGTCGCGATCAGCACGGGCCGCTTGCGGCGGTACTCCACCCACGGGCCGAGCGGCACCGCCGCGGCCGCGCCCACGGCGGCCCCGACGCCGGCGAGCGCGGCGACCTCGGCCGGCCCGGCGTGCAGCACCCGGATGGCGATCAGCGGGAGGGCGCCGAAGGCGAGCCAGGTGCCGAGCGCGCTCGTCCCGTACGCCCCCCAGAGCCACCCGAACCGCCACCCCAGGCGATGCCCGAGCAGTTCCCCCAGCCGGTGCCCGCTCCCCATCTCCGACGCCCCTCACCCTTGGCCCGTACAACCGATCAGCGATCGGAAGCATCAAAGCGAGCGCCGTACCCGGGGATCAAACAACCGCGAGCCGCCCAGCCACAACCACCCGTTGTGGCCTTAGGGTGTCGGTATGGATCTCGACACCGTCCGGACCTTCGTCGCCGCCGCCGAGGCGGGGCAGTTCCAGGAGGCCGCCACCGAGCTGGCGGTCACCCAGCAGGCCGTCTCCAAGCGGATCGCCGCGCTGGAGCGCGGCCTCGGCGTGCGGTTGTTCACCCGCACCCCGCGCGGCGCCGCGCTCACCATCGACGGCCAGGCGTTCCTGCCCCACGCGCGCGAGCTGCTGCGGGTCGCCGAACGCGCGGTGGCGTCCGTGCGGGCGGGCCGCCGCCCGCTGCGCGTCGACGTGCTCACCTCGCGCAGCGCGCAGTCGGGCCTGATGCGCGGCTTCCACCGCGTGCACCCGGACGTCGAGCTCGACGTGCTGACCCTGTTCGACATCGACACGGCCGTCGCCGCCATCCGGTCCGGTGCGATCGACGCCTCGTTCCGCGCCGTCGCCGCGCCCGGCCGGCCGCTGCCCGAGGACATCGAGTCCGTCCGGGTGCTCGACGAGCCGCTCGACCTCCTCACCGGCCCCGGCCACGTACTGGCGGGCGCCCGGTCGGTGACTCTCGCCCAGCTCGCCGGGCACCGGATCTGGATGCCCGGCGTCGTCCCCGGCACCGAGTGGACGGCCTACTACGACGACCTCGTCGCCGGGTTCGGCCTCGACATCGAGGTGACCGGCCCCAACTTCGGCTCCGACGCCCTGCTCGACACCATCGCCGACACCCCGGCGCTGGCCACCTTCATGGGCGGGCGGACCCGTCTCATCTGGCCCGCCGACCACGGCCTGCGCCGCATCCCGGTGACCGACCCGACACCGGTCTACCCCCACTCGCTGCTCTGGCACCGCGACAACCCGCACCCGGCGCTGACCACCCTGCGCGCCCACCTGGCCGCCGCGACGGCCGGCCACGACGCCGTCGGGACCTGGCGGCCGGGCTGGGTACTCCCGCGCTGACCGCCGCCGCGCCGGAGCCCGGCGCGCCCCCTTCCCGTCCAGCCCTTGGTGTACGAAGTTGGCCGAGATCGTACTCCTCGTTCATTTGTCATGCACGCAATGATCAACGGGAATCGCCTCACCCCGGATCCCGGGACGGAACGGGACCGGATCCCGCGTGGAAAGGGAGCACCCATGCCTCTGCCCGTACGACGTCTCCTCCGTGCCGCCGCCGCGGCGGCGGGCGCGGCGGCGCTGCTCGTCACGGCCGCGCCCGCCATCGCCGCCCCCACCGCGCCCGGTGGCGCCCCGGCGGCGGCCGCCGATCAGCGTCGGCCGGTCTACGCCATCGCGCACCGGGTGGACACCCTGGACGGCGTGGACGCCGCGCTCGGCCACGGTGCCAACGCCATCGAGATCGACGTCTGCGCCTGGTGGAACCCGAACGAGTGGCGGGCCTACCACGACTGTTCCTCGGCCGGTGAGAACCGGCTGGGCCCCAGCTTCGACAGCATGCTCGACCGCATCCTCGCCAACGCCGGCGCGGGACGGCGGTTGAGCCTGGTCTGGCTGGACATCAAGGACCCGAACTACTGCGGGGAGGAGCCGAACCGCGGCTGCAGCGTCGCCGGACTGCGCGACAAGGCGCAACGGCTGACGGCCGCCGGGATCCAGGTGCTCTACGGCTTCTTCGAGTACCACGGCGGCAACACGCCGGACGTCGGCGGCCGGGGCTGGAAGAGCCTGGAGGGCCGGCTCGGCAGCCTGGAGGGCATCACGTCGACCGGGACCCGCGACCAGGTCCTTGGCGCCTTCGACCGGTCCGGCTCCGGGTTCCCGGCCGGCCACCGGGCGATGGACTACGGCGACTCCGACATCACCAAGGGGTTCGGCAACTGCACCGAAGCCGCCTACAACACCTGCGCGGAGCTCAAGAAGGGTGCCGGGGACCGCGCCGCCGGGCGGCTCGCGGCCACGCTGTCCTGGACGACCACCTACAACGATCCGTGGTACGTCGACAAGCTTCTCGGCGACGCCCGGGTGGACGGCATCATCGCGGGCTACGGCAGCTTCACCGGGGTGCGCGAGTACGACAACGGCTGGCAGTGCGCCAACGCCGTCAACCTCGTCCGTGACTGGGTGAACCGCCACGGCTCCACCCATCGCATGGCCACCAGCGGCGACCGCCTGTTCCGGTAGCCGGCCACCCGCCCACCCGCTCGCCCGCGCGCCCTCGGCCGGCTCTCCGGTCTCCGACGGCGCGCGGGCGTTCCGGTCGACGCGGGCCTTCCGGGTCGGCGCGGGGTTTCCGGTGGACGCGGGGTTTCCGGTCGACGCGAGCGCTTCGGTCCGCACGGGCTGGGACCGGGTCGGTCCGGCTGGCGGACGGCCGGGCCGGTAGGGTCGCGCCCTCGGCGATACTTCCGCCGGGTCCGGTCGGAGCGGCGGTCACACCTCCGCCGGGCCGCGCCGGGACCGGGCTGATCTGGGGGGTGTCCACGTGGAGAACGACGGATCGGGCCGAGGCGGGTTCGGGCAGCTGCTGTACCGGCTGCGCGGCGACGCCGGGCTCAGCCAGGAGCAGCTGGCGCACGCCGCCGGGGTGAGCGTCCGGGCGTTGGCGGACCTGGAGCGCGGGCGGGCCCGGGGAGCGCGCCGCCGGACGGTGCGGGCGCTCGCCGAGGCACTGGGCCTGGACGAGACCGGCGAGCGGGCCCTGGAACAGGCCGCCGCCGCGGGCAGGCCACGCCCCCAGACGGGCGGCGCGACCGTGGTCCGCGGGGCGCTGGCACTGCCGCGCGACATCGCGGACTTCACCGCGCGCGGGCCCGCGCTGGACCGGTTGCGTGCGGCGGTGCGGCGGGCCGACGGCGAGCACGCGCCGGTCGCCGTGGTCTCCGGAGAGCCGGGGCTGGGGAAGACCTCGTTCGCGGTGCATGCCGCCCACCGGTTGGCGGAGCATTTCCCGGACGGACTGTTCGCGGTCGACCTGCACGGGATGGGACACGAACCGACCGAGCCTCGGGACGCGCTGGCCGCGCTGCTGCGCGCGGTGGGGGTACCGGACAGCGGCGTGCCCGCCGACACCGGGGATCGCGCGGGGCTGTGGCGCTCCGTCGTGCGCGACCGGCGACTGCTGGTGCTACTGGACGACGCGGCCGGCGAGGAGCAGGTCCGTCCGCTGCTTCCCGGCGGCGGGCGCTCCCTCACGATCGTCACCAGCCGGCAGTCCCTGGCCGGGCTCGAATCGGTGCACCGCTGCGACCTGGGCGTGCTGCGGCGCGAGGAGGCGGTCGAACTGATGACGAGAATCCTCGGCCCGGAGCGGGTCGGGCGGGAGGCGCAGGCCGCCCGCGACATCGTGGACCTGTGCGGGCTGCTGCCGCTGGCGGTGCGGATCGCCGGCCAGCGGCTGGCGGCCAGGCCCGACGAGCGCCTCGGCAAGCTGGCCGCCCGGCTCGCCGACGAGGGGCGGCGCCTGGACACGCTCCAGGCGGGCAGTCTGCAGGTACGGGCGGTCTTCGCGCTCTCCTACCGACAGCTGGGACCGGCCGCGCGACGCCTCTTCCGGCGGGCCGCGCTGGCGGCCGGCCCCGACTTCGGCCCCGAGATCGCCGCCCTGCTGGCCGACCTGCCGATCGCGCAGGCCGCCCGCCACGCGGAGGAGCTCACCGACGCGGGGCTCCTGCAGCCCCACCCCACGGCCGAGCGCTACCGGTTCCACGACCTCCTCAAGGTGTTCGCCGGTGAGCAGGTGGCCGCCGAGGACGGACCGGAGGGCATCCGGGCGGCGCTGGAGCGGGCCGACCGGTGGATCCTGGGCCGGGCGGGCGCCGCCGCGCTCCGCTTCGACGCCGACCACCACCAGGACTCGCCGCACGCGGATCCCGACCCGGCGTCCCTCCCGGCCGGGCGGGAGGGGGCACGTGCCTGGCTGGAGGCCGAGCGCGCGAACTGGCTCGCCGCCCTGCGCCGCGCCGCGCGCGCGGGGCACCATCGGCAGGTGGTCGACGTGGCCGAGGCGATGCACTGGTTCTCCGACCTCAACCAGCACTGGGAGCTGTGGGCGGAGGTCTTCCGGTACTCCTCCGACGCCGCCCGCGCGCTCGGTAGCCGCCGGGAGGAGGCGGTCCACCTCAACTACCTGGCGTGGGCGTACAACATCTGCGTCTACGACCACCAGGCCGCGCTCGCCGCCGCCGAGGCCGCGCTGACCGCGGCCCGCGAGGTCGACGACCGGCTCCAGGTCGGTTGGGCCCTGGGCTACGGCGCGGGAGCGCTGAGCCGCACCGGGCGGGTGGCCGAGTCGATCGCCTGGTTGCGGGACTCGGCGGCGTGCCTCGGCGCCCTCGGCTCGGTCCAGGCGCACCTCGGCGAACTCACCGTCCTCAACACGCTGGGCAACACCCTGCGCCAGCAGGGCCGGGCGGGTGAGGCCCTGGAGGTCCACCGGCGCGCGGAGCTGATCTGCCGCGCCGGCGCCCCCGGACGGTCGCCCGACCTCGCCGAGCTGTACGGCGCCATCATCCGGCAGAACATCGGCAACGACCTCGCCGCGCTGGGGCGCTGGAGCGAGGCCGAACCCGAGTTGGCCGGCGCCCTGGCCCGTTTCGAGGCGCGCGACGTGAAGCCGTGGAGCGAACCGGCGCGGCTGGACCTCGGCCGCGTCCTTGCCCGGTTGGGCCGCCGCCGGGAGGCCTTCCAGGCACTCTCCGCCGCCCATGAGGCCCTCGGCGCGCTCAACAGCCCTCGCCGGCAGGAGGCCGCCGACGAGCTCGACGCGCTCGGGACGGTCCGCTGACGTCCGTGCCCGCCCCCCCGGCCCGGCCCACCCCCGTCGAGCTACCGGAAGTTGACCGCCGGACGCCAGTTCTGCCGGTCCAACCGCCTGGCTGCCGCCCGGACCGCCGTGGTCCACTGCTGGTGCTCGGGAGACCTCCGCCGCCCGGGTCACGGGCACCCCTGGTCCGGCACACCCCCGCTGGTCGCCGGCCTGCCCGCCGAAGAGATGTGAAGCGGATGAGACTCCCGTTCCCTCGCACAGACGGTGCCGACCGTGACGTCCTGCCTCTCCCGGTGCACACGCCGCACCGCGGCCCCGACCACCGGCCACTCCCCCGGGTCCGCGACCCGGCCGTCCGGCCGCCCGACCCCGGCCCGGACGCCTCGCCGGACCGGACCGGGCACCACCCGGCAGCGGCCCTCGACGCGCGCGTCGTACCAGGCCCCGGCACCGCCCGACCGGACCGGTCCGACCGGGCCGCCGGCGAGCACCTGGTGCCCGGACCCGACCAGCCCCACCTCACCGACCGGAGCGACATCTGATGACCGAACAGACCACCGCCCTGGGTACCCGCGTCCGGCGCGCCCTCGCGGGCGGCGCCGCCCCGCGCGCGGTCGCCGCCGGGGCCGCCGGCCTCGGCGCCTACCACGCGCTGCGCGGACGGCCCTCGGGAATCCGCGTCACCCTCGCCCTCGCCGTCGCGGGCCTCGCCGCCGTGGCGGCCGACCGGCACGCCCGCCGCCCGGGCCACCCCGGGGCCGAACGGGACAGCAGGGCGCCCCGGCCCGTTCCGGCCTCGGCCCAGCTCGCCGCCGACGCCCTCGCGCACGCCGCCGTCCAGGCCGCCGCCGGCGCCCAGGCCCTCGACCGCAGCGACGGCGCGCTCACCCGGCCGGGCAACTGGCGGGGGGCGGAGGACGGCTCCGCCACCTTCACGCTCACACCGACCGCGCGCCTGCTCCACCGCCCCGCCGGCGCGAGCGGCCGGTACCCCGGTGACTGCGACCGGCCCCGCCGCTACGAGTTGCTCGTCGACGGCGAACTCCCCGTCGTCATCACCACCATCACCCAGCTCACCGGCCTCCTCCGGCGCCACGCCGCCGGCCGTCCCCCGGCCGCCGCCGAGCCGGCCGCGCTCCCCCGACCGAGGCACCGCCGCAGCCACCGCCTCGGGCAGGGCCGGGCGCCGCGGCCGCTGCCGCGACCGGAGCGCCGCAGCAGGGCCGACGGACCGTGCTGAGGACGCTCCCGGCCCGGCCGGCGGCGAGCCGCCGGGACCACCCGGCCGGCACGCCCGGGCTCACGCCTGGGTGAGCAACGGGTCGTAGGCGGTGGAGTGCTGACGACCCGCCATGAAGGCGAGGAAGTCCTTGATGAACGCGGTCCGCGAGTACGTCCCGTCCGCGTCCAGCAGTTCGCGCCGGAAGCCGGTGCGGAACAGGGCCCGGTACTCGTCCGCGTCGATGCTCTGGTTGCCGTCGGCGTCGGTCACGTCGAACAGCACCTCGGCGACCCGGATCAGCGCCGGACCGGCCAGCGAGGGGACCGCCTCCGCGTACTCCTGCCGGCTGACCCGGCCGTCACCGTCGGTGTCGAGCGTCGACTGGAGCTCCCGCCACCAGGCGGCGAAGGCGTTGTAGAGCCTGGTCTCCTCCGGCTCGTCCAGATCGAGCCGGCCGGACAACTCCCTGGCCATGGCCGCGAGATCGGGCCAGTCCAGGTGGCCGTTCCCGGTCTGGTCCAGGACGGCGTCGAAGAACTCCTCGGCACCGCGCCGAACAGCACCGCCCGCTGTCGCACCGCCCGCTGGCGCACCGCTGCCTGCCGTACCTCCCGCTGCCGTCCACCCGGACGAACCGCCGCTGCCCCGTCCGTCGGGCCGGTCGGGCTCGTCCGGCAGCGGGGTGACCAGGCGCAGGAAGGCGCCGAACCGCTTCATCCCGTCCCCCACCGCCGCCAGTGCCCTCGCCCTGGGATCGTCGCTGTCGGGCGAGAGCGAGAGCAGGTCGAGCAGGTTCTCACCGGTGATCCAGCCGTCCGGCAGCAACCGGGCCGCACCCAGCGCCAGATAGGTGCTCTGGGTCAGCGCCTGGGCGCCGGGGATCTCGGTCAACCCCGCCCGTCGGCGGAACGCCTCCGGGAGGGAGGCGACCGTGACCGCGCCGATCGTCGGCCCGGCCAGCGCGCGCCCGGCCGCCCACACCGTGGGCAGACCCTCCAGCAACGGCGGCGCCGGGACGTGGTCGAAGAGGTGGTACAGGATGGTGCGCAGCGCCTGGGTGTTCTCCAGCTCCTCCTCGACCACCCGGTCGTAGTACGGCCAGAAGTCCTTCAGGGAGTCCGGGAGTTGGCCGGAGGCGTCGCCCATCACGGCCAGGAAGCGTCGGAACTCGGCGTACAGCTCCTCCATCGCGGCCTGGTCGAGCGGCCGCCCGCTCCAGCGGAACATGATGACGGCGCTCTCGAACATGGTGGCGACGACCCATGCGCGGGCCGCCGGATCCATCGCGTCGTAGGGCCGGTTCGCGGCGTCGGTGCCGTTCAGCCGGCCGTGCATCCGGTTGAGCCGGGCCGCCTCCCGCTCCCTCGCCGGTTCGTCCGTCCCGGTCATGCGCTGCAGGCTGCGCAGGGTGTTGGTGAACCGCCGCCAGGGGTGCGTCACGAAGGTGGAGCTGTCGACCAGGGCCGCGCCGATCTGCGGGTGGGCGGCCTCCAGGACCGTCGCCCGGATCATGGCCACGGCCCAGCACGGATCGTCGAAGAGCCGGTGGAACCGCGTCCCCGGGCCGAACAGCGGCCCGGACCGCCCGGCGCCCTCGGTCGCGGTCGCGGCTCCGGCTCCGGCCCCGGTCAATGTTTCGGTCGCTGTTTCGGCCTCGGTCGCTGTCGCGGGAGCGGCATCCGCGCCGCCCGGGTCGGTGCCGGTCGTCTGGGTCACGGTCCGGGTTCTCCGTTCGGGTCGGCCACCACGCCACCGAACCGGCGGTGGCGGCGCTGATAGGTGTCCAGGCACTCCAGGAAGTGCGTGGCACGGAAGTCGGGCCACAGCACCGGCGGGAAGACCCACTCGGCGTAGGCGACCTGCCAGAGCATGAAGTTCGAGATGCGCTGCTCCCCGGAGGTCCGGATGACCAGGTCCACGTCCGGGGTGTCGGGGAACGGCAGATGGGCCGCGAAGGAGTCCTCGTCGACCGTCTCGGGCGCCGCGCCGCTGCGGATCAGCGAGCGGGCGGCCTCGACGATGTCCCGCCGCCCGCCGTGGTCGAACGCCACCGTCAGCGTCATGCCCCGGTTGCGGCTGGTGAGCGTCGTCAGATCCGCGAAGTCGCGGGCCAGGCCGGCCGGGATCCGCGGATCGGCGCCGCCGAGGAAGCGGCAGCGGATGCCCCGCGCGTGCAGCAGCGGGGCGTGCTTGCGCACGACCCGGCGCACCAGCCGCAGGAGGTAGTCGACCTCCTCGCCGGGCCGGCACCAGTTCTCGGTGGAGAACGCGTACAGGCTGAGCCACCGGACGCCCGCCGACCGGGCCGCCTCGATGACGTCGATCACCGTCGCCTCGGCCGCACGGTGACCGGAGGTGCGGGGCAGATCACGGCTCGCCGCCCAGCGGCCGTTCCCGTCCATCACACACGCGACATGGCGGGGCACCGGGACCGGCCGCTGCCCACCGGCCTGCCGGGGGACGACCGACCCCACGGGCGGGGCGGGACCTCCGAACACCTGCTCCACCGGCACTGCCCACCCCTCCGCTCGCCACCGGGCCGCGATCCCCGCGAACCCGTCAGCAGCCTGCCGGGGCCGGGGCCCGCCTGTCCGGCGTTTCGGGGATCTTCACCCGTTCCGGTGGTGCCGGCCGTCGGCCCGTCGGCGCGTGCCCGGTCACCACGGCCGCTCCGGCCGACCCGGTCGCCGCGGCCCGGCCGACCCCGTCCACGAGCCGGGTCAGCCGACCAGCAGTACGAGCTTGCCGCGCACCTGCCCGTCCTCGCCGGCCCGGTGCGCCTGCGCGATGTCGGCGAGCGGGAAGGTCCGCCCGACCGGGAGCGCGAAGCGCCCGGCCTCGACCAGCGCGCCGATCCCGGCGAGCGCGTGGACCGCCCGGCCGTCGTCCCCGCGACTGAACCTCACCCCGTGCTCCCGCGCACCGGCGAAGTCGGCGATGGTCACGACGTGCTCCGGACCGCCCGCCAGCCCGACGAGTTCGGGCAGCACCCCGCTCCCGGCCACGTCGAGCGCCAGGTCGACACCGTCGGGCGCGAGCGCGCGGACCCGCTCCACGAGACCCGCGCCGTAGGCGACGGGCTCGGCGCCCAGCGAGCGCAGGTACGCGTGGTTGGCCGCACCGGCCGTGCCGATCACCCGTGCGCCGCGCGCCACGGCGAGCTGGACGGCGGCGGCGCCGACACTGCCGGAGGCACCGTTGACGAGCAGCCGGCTGCCGGCCCGGACGCCGAGCGTGTCGAGGGAGCGGGTGGCCGTCTCCACGGCGGCGGGCAGTGCGGCGGCGGCGGGGAAGTCGAGCGACGGCGGGATCGGCGCGTAGTGGGACAGCACGGCCAGCTCCGCCTGGGCCGCCCCCTCGACGGAGAACCCGAACACGCGGTCGCCGACGGCCGCGTCCGTGACGCCCTCGCCGAGTGCGTCGACCACGCCCGCCGCCTCGTGGCCGAGCGTCTGCGGGAGTTCCTCGTCCAGCAGGCCCCGGCGCTTCTTCCAGTCGCTCGGGTTGACGCCGGCCGCGCGCACGGCGATCCGGACCTGACCGGGCCCCGGGCGCGGATCGGGGAGCTCCACGATCTCCAGGACCTCCGGGCCTCCGAACCGGTCGAACCGGACTGCCTTCATCTGTCGCTCCGTTCTCGATCCCGGGCTGTCGCACGCGCCGTGCGGGCGAGAGACACGCACCGTGCGGGTCGACAGCACGCGCCGTGCGGGCGAGAGGCACGCACCGTCCGGGGCGAACACCGTACGTCATCCGCCCCGGCGACGCTCGGGCCCGCCACCGGAAGGCAAGTGGACATCATCTGATGATCCATCCTTTGAGCGGCTCACTCGAAACGGCCCCCGCGCCCTCCACCGTGCCCGATCCTGGAAGCACAATCGGGCACCCACGGCTGGGGGATGTCGAGTGTCGTTCGAGACCACCGCGTGGCCCCCGTCCGGAGACGTCCCGGGCGGGTGGCAGGACCTGGTCTTCCGGGCCCTGCTCACCGCCGTCGTCCTGCTGGCCGCGCGGGAACCCCTCCGAGGACTGACCCCCGGGGCGACCTGGCGGCCGGGCACGCTCGGGGCACGACTGGGCGTGCGGCTCGTCCGGCCCGGGGTGCGCACCGCCCTCGCCGTCGCGCTGCTGCTCGCCGGCCTCGCCTTCACCGCCGGTGTCCTCCCGGTGGCGGCGGCGGTGGTCATGGCCGCCGTGTTCGTACCGGTCACCGCCGTTCACCTGTCCCAGGAGTTCGCCGGTTACGTCACCGAGGACGACGACGGGACCCGCCACTTCAAGGTCCACCACCACCTCCACCTGACAGGGCTGGCGCTGCTCGCGGTGGCCGGCGCGGGGCTCGCCGCCGCCCCCGGCGGCGACCCGCACCGGGTCACCGGGTGGATGGCCCAGGGCCTGTGGGGGGCGGTGGCCGCCCACTACTTCGTCTCGGCCGTCTCCAAGGTCCGCAAACGCGGGCTGCGCTGGCCGGACCGGCGGCTCTTCCCCTTCTACCTCACCCTGTTCGCCCGTTACCGCGCGGGCGACGGCGAGGGCGTCCGGGAGTCCGCTCCGGTCCGGCTCCTGGTGCGGCGGCCGGGCCTCGGGGTGCCGGTCCTGTGGGCCGCGCTCCTGCTGGAGTTCGCCACCCCCCTGCTGCTGTGCGGCCCCTGGACGCGAGCGGCCGTCGGCCTGTCCCTGGTGCTCTTCCACCTCGCCTCCCTCCGGCTGCTCGCCGTCGACTTCCGGGAGAACGCGATGCTGGCGGGCCTGGTGGCGCTGCCGTTGCCCGCCGGCGCCGGGCCGTGGACCGGCCTGGACCCCGGGGCCACCGGTGCGGTCGTGTTCGCGGTGTGCGCGGCACTGTCGTTCGCCCTGGGCGACCGGGTCTTCCCCTTCTCCGACCTCCCGATGTTCGCGGACGCCTACCGCCCCTCGCCGGTGGTCACCCTGCGCCGCGCGAACGGCGCCGAAGTCCTGCCCACCCCGGCGACGGCGGGCTGCTCCACCGCCGGGCTGTCGCGCGAGTACGCCGCCGCCGAGGCCCTGGACGGTGACCTGGGCGCCTTCCGCGACCTGGTCCGGGCCCGGACGACCGCCGCCGGGGCGACCCCGCCCGCGGACACCGCGCTGTGGGTCGAGACCGTCGACGTCGATGCCACCGGCAAGGTCCGGACGACGCACCGGCGGCTGCGCCCGCTCTCCCCGGCCGACCTGGACTGAGTACCGGGCCCCGGGGCCGGACCGGGCCGGACGGGGCGGGGACCGAACGGGCAGTTCCGGTGTGACGAACGGGCAGCGGCCCGCCGAGGCCGGGTTCGTGTGCAACGTTTCGCGCCCCCAGGGCATCTACCTGACAGGGGGCCACGGAACGGGAGGACGGGGGCGCCGTACGCGACGTCGGGCATGCGCGGTCACGAGCCGGTAGCGACCCGCACACAGCCGGACGACCGGCGGGACGACAGGGGCCCGAATTCGTTCCGGTCCGCATCTCCCGAGAGGTCGAGGAATTCCTTCCGAGAGACCCGTAATTCCTTGTGCGAAACTTCAGTACGTATACGAGCGATACAGTCGCACCAAGCTCTTCACGTTTGTCACACGGTTGTGACACCCAGGCCCGACAATGCCCCGGATCCGCCCGAAGCGGAGGCTAATGTGCTGCCATGGAATCGAACATCCCGCCGATACAGAATTCGTCCGACAGCACTGCCGCCGCCCCGACCCGCGGTTCGGCGCTTCGGCTGGCCCGCCACAGCGCGACCTTCCTGGGGGTGAGCGTGGTGTCCGGTGCGCTGCTGGCCGGCGTGGCCCTGCCCGCCGTCGGCGCGGTCGGGCTGACGGCCAAGAGCACGGCGGAGGGCTTCGACGACATCCCCGACGACTTCAAGACGCCGCCGCTGACCCAGGCCACGCAGATCTTCGACGCCAAGGGCGGGCTGATCGCCAAGGTCTACGAGCGCGACCGCACGGTGCTCACCGCCGACCAGATGTCGCCCTACATGCGCCAGGCGCAGGTGGACATCGAGGACGCGCGCTTCTACGAGCACGGCGCCGTCGACCTCAAGGGCGTGCTCCGCGCCGCGAGCAAGAACGCCGAGAGCGGCACCACCTCCCAGGGCGCCTCGACGCTGACCCAGCAGTACGTGAAGAACGTCAACGTGGAGAAGGCCGGGGACGACCAGGCCGCCGTCCAGGAGGCGCAGCGCAAGACCCTGGGCCGCAAGATCCAGGAGCTGAAGGTCGCCATCAAGCTGGAGGAGGAGCTGACCAAGGAGCAGATCCTCACCAACTACCTGAACATCACGTACTACGGGAACGGCGCCTACGGGGTCGAGGCCGCCTCCCAGCGCTACTTCGGCAAGAGCAACAAGGACTTGACGGTCGCCGAGGCGGCGACCCTGGCCGGCCTGGTGCAGAACCCCTCGCAGTACGACCCCAAGCTGCACCCGCAGGCCGCGCAGCACCGACGCGACGTGGTGCTCGACAAGATGGTCGAGAACGGGCACATCACCGCCGACCAGGCGAAGGAGGCGAAGGCCGCCCCGCTGGGCCTGCGGTTCAAGGAGCCGCAGAACGGCTGCATCACCGCCAACGCCGGCATGGGCTTCTTCTGCGACTACGTCCGGCACGTGGTCAAGCAGGACCCGGCGTTCGGTGCGAGCACCGCCGACCGGAAGAAGTTCTGGGACCAGGGCGGTCTGAACATCTACACCACCCTCGACCCGGACAAGCAGGCCGCGGCCCAGAGCGCGGTGAGCGACAACGTGCGGGTCACCGACCCGGTGTCGGCCGCCGCCACCATGGTCGAACCGGGCAGCGGCAAGATCCTGGCGATGGCCCAGACCCGCCCGTACGGCCTGAAGACGGACAAGAACCAGACCGTCGTCAACCTCAACGTCGACGCGGCGATGGGCGGCGGCAACGGCTTCCAGCCCGGCTCCACGTTCAAGCCGGTCGTCGTGGCGGCGGCCATGGAGGCGGGCCTGTCGCCGACCCAGGAGTACTCGTCGCCGAACAAGCTTGAGTACCCGACGATGAAGACCTGCGAGGGCACCTGGAAGAACCAGGGCCGGCCCAAGGCCGTGGTGCCCAACGAGTCCGCGAGCGAGAAGGGCCCGTACCAGCTGAAGCAGGCGATGGCGCTCTCGGTCAACACCTACTTCGTGCAGATGGAGGAGGAGATCGGCCTCTGCGCGGTCAAGCAGATGGCCAACAAGCTCGGCATCACCACCCGCGCCAGCGGCAAGCCCCTGGAGGAGGTCCCCGCGATGGCCCTGGGCGTCGAGGAGATGAGCCCGCTGACCATGGCCAACGTCTACGCGACCTTCGCGGCCCAGGGCACCCACTGCACCCCGGTCGCGATCAACAAGATCACCACGGTGGACGGCAAGGACGTCACCGTCCCGGCCGGCCACTGCGAGAAGGCGTTCTCCCGGCACACGGCCGAGGTGCTGAACACCATCCTGAACGGCGTGACCGAGAACAACGGCACCGGCGCGGCGCTCAGCCTGGAGGGCAACCGGCAGATCGCGGGCAAGACCGGCACCTCGGACCACAAGAAGGCGGCCTGGTTCAACGGCTACACGCCGCAGCTCGCCACCGCCGTCTGGCTCGGCGGCCCGAACGGCGGCGTGGAGATGCGGAACATCACCATCAACGGGAAGTACCGCACCGAGGTGTTCGGCGCCGACGGCCCCGGGCCGATCTGGCGGGACGCCATGAACCTGGCCCTGCGGGGCGCGCCCAAGGAGTCGCTGAAGCTGGCCGACATCCCCGACCCGGCGCCCAGGACCGAGCCGGACCCCGCCGGGGCCGGCGCGAGCACCCCGGCCACCACCCCGGCCACCACCCCGCCCGGCAAGCAGCGCTGAACACGGCCGCCGGACGCCCCGGCGGCGGGGGCCGGCCCGCCCCCGCCGCCCCGGTGACCCGCCGCCCCCTCGCCCCGCGACCGGGGTGAACGGCGGCGCGCCGGGCCCGTACGGACCGGGGCCCGGGGCGGTTCACCGGCGGGGGCGATTTCTGGGCCCACCGGCGGTTCGTGCCCGTTGGTACACGCGGCGAGCAGGCCGATGTGCAGGGGTTCCCGCTCCCCGCCGCACTTTCGCCCGCCGGCCTGGACGGGCCGGGCGTCCACGATCGAGCATCGGGTGATCCGGCGTCACATCGCCGCTCCCGCAGCGCACTCACCGCTGTCGATCCCGATTCCGATTCCGTGGAGGACCGCCGTGCACCACCGTTCCCGTCCCACCGCCAGGGCGCTCGGCTCGGGCGCCGCCCTGAGCCTGGCACTGGCGCTCACCCTGTCCGTCTCGCCCGCCCTGGCCGCGCCGGGCGGGCCGCCGGGCCCGACGGCCGAGCCCGATCCCGTCCCCGGCCTGGTGGCCGGCGAGGGTACCGCCACCCCGCGGTTGGTGACCGGGCTGTCCGACCCGGCGCCCGGCAATCCCGCCGAGGCGGCCCGGGCCCATCTCGCGGCCAACCCCGACCGGTACCGGATCGACGCGGGGCAGCTGGCCGAACTCGCGGTCGAGCGCACGGCCGAGGGGCGGGACACCGTCAGGTTCCAGCAGCTCCACGGCGGGGTGCCGGTGCTCGGCGGACAGTACCTGGTGCGGCTCGTCCGGTCCGGAGCGGGCCAACGGGTGGAGTCGGTCGGCGGGAAGTACTTCACCGGGCTGACCGCGCCCACCACCCCGGCCGTGCCGGCCGCCACCTTGCGCCGGATCGCGCTGGAGTCGCTCACCGACCCGCGCGCCCGGTCCGGGGCCACCGCCGAGGACCTGGGCCCGGTCGTCCTGCCGGGCGGCGCGGGGCGGCTGGCCCAGCACTTCGTCGTGCGCGCCACCGACCCGGCGACCGGGAGCCCGCTGGTCCGCGAGGTCTACGTGGACGCCGTGCGCGGCGTGGTCGCCCTCGCCCACGACGCCCAGGGCCCGTACCGGGCCGAGGGTGTCGGTACGGGCACCGGCCGTACCGCGGCCGCCGCCGCGCCGGCGGGATCCACCGCGGAGCCCGCCACCGGCACCGCGCCCGACCTGCTCGGCCGTACCGTCGGGGTGAACATCGCCCGTCAGCCGGACGCGAGTTACCAGCTCGTCGACCTCACCCGGCCGGCCACCATCTCCACCTACGACGGGGCCGGGCGGGACGTCCGGGAGTTCGGCGGCATACCCGCCGACGCCCTCCCGGTCGGCTCCCCGACCCCGGACTTCCCGGCCGCCACCGGCACCAGCGGCGCCACCGACGCCCACCTCAACGCCGGTACCGTGTACGACTTCTACCGCGACCGGCTGGGCCGGGACGGCCTGGACGGCAAGGGCAGCCCGATCACCTCCGTGGTCAACGTGAGCAACGGCGGTGCCCCCTTCCCGAACGCCTCCTGGGACGGGCGGAAGATGGTCTACGGCAACGGCGACGCCAAGCACCGCCAGTTCGCCGTGGCCCTCGACGTCGCCGGTCACGAGATGACCCACGGCGTCATCCAGCACACCGCCGACCTGGAGTACTCGGGGCAGTCCGGTGCGATGAACGAGGCGCTGGCCGACTACTTCGGCAACGCCATCGAGGTGACCGCCCGCGGCCTCGCGATGACCGACCCGAAGGCCGCCCTGATGGGCGAGAGCCTGTGCCGCACCGGCACCCCCGAGGAGTGCGCGAACCGCCGGCTGGACGACCGCCGCACCACCGTGAAGGACTACATCGGCGCCGGGCTCGACCTCGACAACGGCGGCGTCCACCTCAACTCCACCATCTTCAGCGGCGCGCTCTGGGACATCCGGCGCACCCTGGACCCGCTCACCGCCGACCGGCTGGTCTACCGCGCGCTCGCCGAGTACCTCACCCCGCTGGACGACTTCGTCGACGGCCGCAACGCCGTCCTCGCCGCCGGCCGCGCGCTGAACCTCGACCGGGCCCGACTCCGTTCGGTCGCGGCGGCGTTCGACGCCCACGGGATCCGGACCGGCTGGCAGAGCCGGATCGACACGGACAGCCGCCCGTTGCTGCCCGGCGCCTACGCCCCGACCGGGCCGGCCGCGGGCGGCGGCCACTGGGTGATGGGCGACACCGACCCCAACGGCAAGGGCGGGTTCGTCCTGTACACCGGCTCCACCACCAACTCCGGTACGCCCACCCGGCTCAGCCCGGACGACGACCGCATGCACGGCTGGGCCGCCACCGACGGCAAGTCCGCCGTCTGGCTGGCGATCGGGATCGACGCCACCGGCTCCTGGGGCACCGAGGTGCTGACCCGCTCGCTGTCCGGCGGCCCGGTCCGCAGCGTGTTCAAGTCCTCGACGCAGTCGCCGGTCGACGTGCGGATCTCCGGCGCGGACATCGCCTTCGTGGTGCGTGACGGCGAGACCGACCGGTCCTCGGTCCGGCTCTCCCGCGACGGGGCCCCGCCGGTGGAGATCCCGATGCCCGAGGGTCACGGCGTCTCGCCGTTCACCGCGTCGTCCCTCGCCTTCAAGGACGGCCGGCTCGGCTGGATCGAGAGCTGGACGGCCGGGCAGACGACCCTCCAGGCGGCGACGGTCTACTCGATCGCCACCGGCCGGGTCACCGCGCAGTACCCGCTGAGCACCCCCGACGGCGCCGCGCGGCCGGTCCTCTCCTCCCCCGCGTTCGCGGGCGGCCGGCTGCTCTGGCTGCGGGCCGCGGCCGACCCGGCCTCGGGCGGGGACACCCTCCGGTCCGGCGCCCTGGACGGCTCGGGCGAGAGCGAACTGCTGTCCGCCGGTTCGCCGTACACCCCGGCGAACCTGGCGTTCACCGCCACCGACCAGGCCGTGACCTTCCAGCACCGCGGCCCCCGGCCGAGCGGCAGCTGGTCGAACGCCGACCTGCCGAAGCTCTACCAGCTGCCGCTCACCGGTGGCGCGCCCGTGCGGTTCTCCTGCAACCGCGGCACCCAGTTCCACCCGGCCGCCGACCGGGGCACCCGGGTGGTCTGGCTGGACGCCACCACCGGCAGCGACACCCTGGTGGTCCGTAACCAGCCGGCCAAGGGCTGCTGACCCCGTCCGGCCTCCGCCGGGCGGCGGGCACAGTCGTGCGACAGGAGCCGTCGCACGACGACGGCCTGACGGCCCGTGGGATCCGCCGCGTCCCCGGCCGCGCCGGTCGGGACCGACCCGCGGGACGCGGGCTCCGGGAGCGAAGACCCTTAGGGTGGCGGACACGGCACCGCCGGGGGTCGACCGTGCCGAGGGAACGAGACAACCGAGGAGCCGGGCATGGAGAGTCGCAGGGTGGTCGTGACGGGGGCGACGTTCCCGGAACGCGTGGTGCGCAGGCTGGAGGCCGGCGGGTTCACCGTCGAGTCCCTCCCCGGCGACCTGGACGAGGACAAGGTGGTCCAGGCGCTGCGCGGTGCCTGGGGCTACGTGCTGGGCGGCTCGGAGGTGATGTCCGGACGCGCCTGGGGGCAGCTGCCGGACCTCGCGGTGGCCTGCTTCATGGGGACCGGCTACGGCTCCTTCATGGAGCTGCCGGAGGGCGGCTCGCCGACCCGGTTCAGTTACACCCCGCACGCCAACGCGGTGGCGGTCGCGGAGTTCACCGTCGCCCAGATGCTCGACCTGGTCCGCGGGGTGACCCGCCGGGTGGCGGGCGTGCGGGCCGGGGTGTGGAGCGAGGACGCGACCCCGTCGCTGGTCGGCGCCCGGCTCGGGGTGGCCGGTATGGGGCACATCGGCCGCGAGGTGGCCCGGATGGCACACGCCGCCTTCGGGATGGAGGTGCTGTACTGGAACCGCACCCACCGGCCGGAGTTGGACGAACTGCCGTACACGGCCGTCTCCTCGCTGGACGAGCTGTTCGAGGCCGCCGACGTGGTGTCGCTGCACTTCCCGCACGAGCCCGGCGTCAACGACGGGGTGGTCGGCGCGGAGCAGTTGGCCGCGCTCGGCTCCGACGGCTTCCTGGTCAACGCCGCGCGCGCCCACCTGGTCGACCCGGCGGCGCTGCGCGCCGCGCTGGCCCAGCGCCTGATCGCCGGCGCCGCGATCGACGGGTACTACGCCGAACCGACCCCGCACCCGGCCGAAGACCCCTACGGGCTGCTGGAGTTCGTTCCGGACCGGCTGCTGGTCACACCGCACTGCGCCTACCTGAGCACCCAGGCGATCCGGCGGATGGCCGACATGGCGGCGGACAACCTGCTCGCGGTGGCCCGGGGCGACGAGCCGCCGTACGCGATCACGGCCGGCTGACGGAACGGCCGGGCCGGACCCGGCCGGATGCTGGTGGCAGGGAGCGGCCGGGCCGGGTGGGCCCGGCCCGGCCGCTGACAGGGAGGAAGTCCGATGGCTCGCAGGAATCACCGTGTCGCCGTGCTCGTGCTGGAGGGTGCGAAGCCGCTCGACGTCGGCATTCCGGCACAGGTGTTCTCGCACCGGCCGAGCATGCCCTACGAGGTGCGGGTGTGCGGAGCGGCGCCCGGGCTGGTGACCGGCGGAGACGGGCTCGCCTACCACGTGGCCGACGGGCTCGACGCCCTGGAGCAGGCTGACACCGTCTTCGTGCCCGGGTACCGGGATCCGGCGACCACCGCGCCGTCGCCGGCGGTGGTCGAGGCGCTGGTGGCCGCGCACCACCGGGGGGCGCGGCTGGCGGCGATCTCGACCGGGGCGTTCGCGCTGGCGGCCACGGGGCTGCTGGACGGCCGGAAGGCGACGACGCACTGGCACTACACGAAGGCCCTGGCGGAGCAGCATCCGCTGGTGTCGGTGGACGAGAACGTGCTGTTCGTGGACGAGGGCGCGGTGCTCACCTCGGCGGGCGCGGCGTCGGGCATCGACCTGTGCCTGCACCTGGTGCGGCGTGACCACGGGGTCGGGCTGTCCAACCATGTGGCCCGGCGGCTGGTGGCCGCGCCGTACCGCAGCGGCGGCCAGGCGCAGTACGTCCCCCGGAGTGTGCCGGAGCCGCTCGGTGACCTGTTCGCCGGCACCCGCGAGTGGGCCCTGGCGCACCTCGCCGAACCGCTGACCCTGGCGACGCTGGCCGGGGCCGCGCGGGTCTCCGAGCGGACGTTCTCACGGCGGTTCGTGGAGGACACCGGCTACACGCCGATGCAGTGGGTGCTGCGGGCCCGGGTGGACCTGGCGCGCGAGTTGCTGGAGCGGACGGACCTGGGGGTGGAGCAGATCGCGGACCGGGTGGGGCTCGGCTCCGGGGCGAACCTGCGGCTGCACTTCCACCGGATTCTCGGGACCTCGCCGACGGAGTACCGCCACACCTTCGCCGCCCCGGCCTCCTGACCGCCCGGGCCTCTCCTGACCGCCCGCGCCGGGGACGGTTCGGCGCCGGTCCCATCGCGGCGGCCGCCGGCCGGTCCGGCGGGATCCTTGCGGGCGGTGGCGACAACTGTGGCGGGATACTTGCGCACCCTGTCGATCCGGCCCCTGTCGGCGCGCCGGCCGAACGCCGAGCATGGAGAGCGAAACGAACGGAAGGGATGACCACACCATGACCCGCATCGCCATCAACGGCTTCGGTCGCATCGGACGCAACAGCCTGCGCGCCCTGCTCCAGCGCGGCGGCAGCGACCTCGAAGTGGTCGCCGTCAACGACCTCACCGCACCCGACTCGCTGGCCCACCTGCTCAAGTTCGACAGCTCGCTCGGGCGCCTCAACCGCCCGGTCTCGGTCGACGGCACCGACCTGGTGGTCGACGGCCACCGCATCAAGGTCCTCGCCGAGCGCGACCCGGCCGCCCTGCCGTGGGCCGAGCTCGGTGTCGAGCTGGTGCTGGAGTCCACCGGCCGCTTCACCTCGGCCGAGGCCGCCCGCGCCCACATCGGGGCGGGCGCCCGGCGGGTCCTGGTGAGCGCCCCCTCGGACGGCGCCGACGTCACGCTCGCCTTCGGGGTGAACACCGACGCCTACGACCCGGCCGAGCACGTCATCGTCTCGAACGCCTCGTGCACCACCAACGCACTGGCCCCGCTGGCCTCGGTCCTGGACGAACTGGCCGGTATCGAGCACGGGTTCATGACCACGGTGCACGCCTACACCCAGGAGCAGAACCTCCAGGACGGCCCGCACCGGGACCTGCGACGGGCCCGCGCCGCCGGGGTGAACATCGTGCCCACCACCACCGGCGCCGCCAAGGCCATCGGCCTGGTCCTCCCGAACCTCGACGGCAAGCTGTCCGGCGACTCGATCCGGGTGCCCGTCCCGGTGGGCTCGCTCGTCGAGCTGAACACCACGGTGGCCCGCGAGGTCACCCGGGACGAGATCCTCGCCGCCTACCGCGAGGCCGCCGACGGCCGGCTGAAGGGCGTCCTCGACTACGCCGACGAGCCGCTGGTCTCCGGCGACATCACCGGCGAGCCCGCGTCCGCGATCTTCGACGCCGCGCTGACCCGGGTGGACGGCCGGCACGTCAAGGTGGTCGCCTGGTACGACAACGAGTGGGGCTTCTCCAACCGCGTCATCGACACCCTCGAACTCCTCGCACGGAGCTGACCGCGAACGGGGGGGAGCCGCCGGGAGCAGAGCGGGCCCCGGACGGCCGCGGCGACGACGGGCCGTCGTGCGCCTGCCCCGGGGCCCCCGGGGCAGGCGCGGGTGAGCGGGGACGTACCCCGGTCGGCCCGTGGGGTTGAGTTCGAGTGCGCTCAAGGTTCTACGGTCGTGACAGAACCGCACAGGACGAGCGGGCGCCGACGCGCCGCCGGAAACGGAGCACCCCCATGAGCACTCCCGCGAACACCGCCGAGACCCGCCAGGACCGCTACGACCGCGGTCTGGAGGTGCTGACCCGCATCGACGGCGAGGCCGGGCAGCGGGTGGTCGACTCGCTGGCCGACATCAGCCCCGAACTCGGCCACCAGATCGTCGCCTGGGGCTTCGGCGAGATCTACCGGCGGCCCGGGCTGGCACCGCGCGACCGGCAGTTGGTGACCCTGGGCATGCTCACCGCGCTCGGCGGCTGCGAGGCCCAGCTGGACGTCCACGTCAACGCCGCCCTCAACGTCGGCCTCGGCCCCGAGGAGATCGTCGAGGCCCTGCTGCACTCCGCCGGTTACTGCGGCTTCCCCAAGGCCCTCAACGCCACCTTCGTCGCCAAGAAGGTCTTCGCCGAGCGCGGCCTGCTGCCGGTCGCGACGGACTGAGCCCCCCGCCCGACGGACGGTCCGGCGGACCGGCCGACCGGCCGACCGGCCAGTCAGGCAGCCGGTCAGGCGGCCAGCGCCGCGAGCTCGGCGTCGGCACGCTCGGTGACCAGGGCCAGGACGCGGCCGGCGGCGGCCAGGTCCTCGGCGGGAATCCCGCCCCAGATCCGGGCGGTGACGGGGGCGGTGGCCGCGCCGACGGCGGCGAGCAGCTCGCGCCCCGCGTCGGTGGGGCGCAGGTGCGCGCCGTCCGCCACGAGCAGCTCCTTGGCCAGCAGTGCGTCGAGGGTGGCGCGGACCTCGGCGGGATCGGCCTTGACGGCGCCCTGGACCTGGGCGGCGAGCCGGTCCTCGGTCTGCGGGGCGTCGGCGTTGACGGCGGCGCGCAGGGCGACCTGCTGCTGGAAGGTGATGCCGTGCCCGGCCAGGACGTGCTCCAGGACGCCGCGGGCGGCGTAGTGGGCCAGGCCGAGGACGCGGGCGTCGGCGGCCGGTGCGGTGGCGGCGGTGCTGGTCATGGTGTTCTCCCCGGAGTGCTCTGGTCGTGCGCGACGGTTGGAGCGAGAGGTGCGTCGAGCAGGGCCGTCAGCTCCGCGGTGAACGCCCGCGTGCGGGCGGCGTCGAGGCCCCCGAGCGGCTGCAGCAACTGTTGGAGCAGCTCCTGAACCACGTCGACGGCCTGCCGGGTGACGGCCTGCCCCTGCTCGGTGAGGGCGAGTTGGACGGCGCGCGGGTCACGGGGATCGCGCGTGCGCTCGATCAGGCCGGCCGACTCCAGCGCGCGTGCCAGTTTGGAGACGTACAGCGCCTCCAGACCGGTGTGATCGGCGAGTCGGCGCTGACTGGGCCGCTCCCCGGCGCGCTGCATCCCGTACAGCGACGCGACCAGGGAGTACTGCGCGTGGGTGAGGCCCAGTGGGGCCACGGCGCGATCGACCGCGACACGCCATTTGTTGGCGAGCCGCCACACCAGGAAGCCGGGCGTGGGACCCGGTGAACCCTTGCTCATGAAAATAGAGTACATGGCTACTATGTCCATGGCTACTATTCCGTCGGACGCGGCCCCGCCCCCGGCGAACGACACCCGCCGACCTATCGACCGTTCGCGCCCAGCAGATCGGCGACCAGCCCGCGCGCGTACCCGGCGTCAAGACCGGCCGGACGGAAGAGGATGCGGTACATCAGGGGGGCGACGACCCGGTCCATGGTCGTCTCGACGTCGGGAACGCCCTCCTCGCGGGCGCCCGCCCGGGCCAGCACCACCTCGACCTGTTCGGCCGCGTAGGCCGAGCACCGACCGGCGTTGCCGCCGTCCGGGTCACCGAGCAGGGCGTCGCGAACGTAGGCACGCCCCGACGGGGACGCCATCTCGTCGAGGAACTGCTCGGCCCAGGCGGTCAGGTCAGACCGCAGGTCGCCGTGCTCCTCGGGCTCCGCGTCGGGCCGCAGCCGCTCCACCGCCACGTCCGACAGCAGCTCCTGCAGATCGCCCCAGCGGCGGTAGACCGTGGACGGGGTCACCCCGGCGCGCTGGGCGACCATCGGCACGGTCAGCGCGTCGCGGCCCACCTCCGCCAGGAGTTCACGCACGGCGGTGTGCACCGACTCCTGCACCCGGGCACTGCGCCCGCCGGGGCGGACCATCTGCTTGCGACTCATGACATCACCTTAAAGCACACCCGTTGCGTTTAAGGCGCGCAGTCCGGTACCCCGGACCTCGCCCGCACCCCGCACCCCGCCGCACACCCCCGCACCCCGGGGCCGGCCGGGCGTGCGGGCCGGGTCGCCACCGGCCCGCGCGGCACCCTCAGCCCACCGGCGCGAGCGCCCGCACCGGCCGCGACCGCTCGTAGGCGTGCCCGACCCGCAGCAGGACGCGCTCCCCGAGCGGCCGCCCGAGCAGCTGCATCCCGATCGGCAGGCCCGCCGCGTCGTGGCCGACCGGGACGGACAGCGCGGGCACCCCGGTGATGTTGGCGGGGGCGCAGAGCCGCACCAGAGCGTCGGCGACGCCCTCGGTCGTCCCGTCGGACCAGGTCAGCGTCGCCTGGCCGGCCCCCGTCGCGGTCGTCGGGACCGTCGGGGCGGCGATCACGTCCACCGTCTCCAGCACACGGGCCCACTCCTCCCGCATCAGGGTCCGGGAGCGCTGGGCCCGCAGGTAGTCCCCCGCGCTCATCAGCCCCCCGGCCTCCAGGAGGATCCGGACGTCCGCCTGGTACAGCTCGGGCACCGTCCGCAGGGTGCGCTCGTGGTAGGCGGTGGCCTCCGGCGCCACCAGCCCCCACAGGGTGGCCTGGATGTAGCGGGTCATCGGGATGTCGATCTCGACGAGCTCCGCACCGAGCTCCTCCAACTCCCCGACGGCGCGCCGGACGGCGGTCTCGACCTCCGCGTCCAGCCGGTCGAAGTAGTAGGTGCGCGGGATGCCGACCCGCAACCCCGTCAGGTCCGTCTCCGGACCCGGCCGGTAGTCCACGGCGGGCGCGGCCAGCGAGGCGGGGTCGCGCGGGTCGTGCCCGGCGAGGGCGGTCAGGACCATCGCCGCGTCCTCGACGGTGCGGGCGATCGGGCCGACGTGGTCCAGCGACCAGGACAGCGACGTGACGCCGTGCCGGGGGACGAGACCGTAGGTCGGCTTGAGGCCGACGACCCCGTTGAGCGCGGCCGGCACCCGGATCGACCCACCGGTGTCGGTCCCCAGCGAGAAGGTCGCCGCGCACGCGGCGACCGCGACCGCGGAGCCGCCGCTGGACCCGCCGGCGACCCGGCCGCGGTCCCAGGCGTTGTTGGTCTGCGGGGTGGTCAGGCCGTAGGCGAACTCGTGGGTGTGGGTCTTGCCGACCAGGATCGCGCCGGCCGCAGCCAGCCGCGCCGCGACGGTACTGTCCTCCCGGGCACGGTGCCCGGCGCGCACCCGGGAGCCGGCCGCCGTCGCCGTGCCGGCCACGTCGATCAGGTCCTTGAGCCCCATCGGGATGCCGTGCAGGGCCCCCCGGAAGTGCCCCCGTGCCGCCTCGCGTTCGGCCTCGCGCGCCGCACGGCGGGCCTGCTCCGCGCCGACCGTGGCATAGGCGCCGAGCCGGGGTTCCACCTGCCCGACGCGGTCGAGGACCGAGTCCACCAGCTCCACGGGGGACAGCCGGCGGGCGCGGATCGCGTCGGCGGCGTCGGCGAGGGAGAGCTCATACGGCCGCATCGGACCGCTCCCCTCCCGCCCGGTAGACGACGGCGGGAGGGGTGTCCGCGAAGTCCAGCTCCCGCAGGACCGCGACGACGCAGTGGAGGTGCTCGGCGGTGGCCGCGACCGCGGCGTGCCGGTCGGCGGGCAACGGAAGTCCGGCCCGGGCGGCCCAGCGGGCCGCCTCCTGGGGGGTGAGTTCGGCGGCAGACACGAAGGTCCTCTCCTGATCGGGACGGGGGTCACGAAAGGCCCCACCCAAAAGCTAACAGTTTGCTTTAGCCGAACGTAGGTTCTACGGCCGACTAAAGCAAATCCGTTGCGTTTGCAGCGAGGATTCCCCGCCCGACGCCCGGCCGGCGGGCGACCGGGCGCTACGGCCGCTCCTCCTCCTTGATGAGGTCGAACTCCTGGAGCAGTTCGCCGACTTCGGTGGCCTCCAGGCGGTGGATCAGCCGCTTGCGGACGAACGCCGGGCCCGGGAGATCGAGTTCGGCCCCGTCCCGCAGGACGCTCGCGGCGGCCAGCAACGCCCGGATGTCGTACGTGGAGTTGAAGACCTCCGGGACGCCGCGCTCGACGCCCGTCAGTCGGTAGACCGCCTCCATCCCGGTGCGGACGGAGTACTCGGTGGTGAAGATGCAGTCCCGGCTCGTCTCAGCGAACTGCCCGATGAACGCGAAGTTCACCGCGCCGTCCGGCACCACGGCGGGGCGGTCACCGGCCCGCCGGGGCAGGAAGAAGGAGGTGACGTAGGGCATCATCACCGGCACGCAGCGGGCGGCGTCGGCGGCGAGTTCGGGGATCTCCGCGACCGGCACCCCGAGGTGGTACAGCCACTCCCGGGTGATCTCCTCGCCGGTGCACTCCTGCATCGGCTTGTTGACGAAGTCGCCCGGCCGGTCCACGAACAGCGAGTAGAGCCACACCACGATCTGGTCCGCGGGCTGCTGCTTGAAGTGCGGCTGGCGGTTGACCGTCCAGCTGAGCAGCCAGGCCGAGTCCCGGGCGGTGACGATGCCGCCGGTGACGACCCGGCCGCTGAACGGGTCCCGCTTGGCGATCTTCTGGATGTAGCGGGGGATCCGCCCGTCCAGGGTGGTGACGGTGGCGGACTCCCACTTGCTCTGCGCGATGTTGCCGCAGAACACCTCGGGGCGCCCGAAGGAGGGGTCCTTGGCCGCGATGGCGCGCCACAGGTCCCAGGCCGGCGCGGGCCCCTCGTCCAGCCGGGCCGGGGTGCCGTGGTCGCCGTTGTCGGAGTTCTCGGTGAGCGAGCCGATGGTGGTGAACACCAGGTCGTCCTCGCCCAGATCGACGCCGCCCCGGCGGCCGTCCTCGGTCCAGTGCAGGCGGGTCGCCCGCTTGCGCCCCGGGGTGAGGTCGAAGTCCAGGTCGGTCACCTCGACGCCGAAGCGGAACGTCACCCCCTGGTCCAGCAGCCAGCGCGTCAGCGGCAGCACCATCGACTCGTACTGGTTGTACTTGGTGAACTTCAGCGCCGACAGGTCCGGCAGGCCCCCGACGTGGTGGACGAAGCGGTGCAGGTACAGCTTCATCTCCAGCGCGCCGTGCCACTCCTCGAACGCGAACATGGTGCGCCAGTACAGCCAGAAGTTGCTGTCCAGGAAGTCCCGGCCGAACACCTCGTCGATGCGCCGGCCCTCCAGTTCCTCACGGGTGGCGAGGAAGATCCTGACGAGGTCCTTCTGAGCACGGTCGTTCAGACCGAACAGCCCGTCCGTACCGGCGTCCTCGCCCTGGCGTTCGGTGACGCGCTGCAACGAACGGTTCGGGTCGTCCTTGTTCAGCCAGAAGAACTCGTCCAGCACCGACGCCCCGGCGATCTCCAGCGACGGCACGGAGCGGAAGAGGTCCCACAGGCACTCCATGTGGTCCTCCAGCTCCCGCCCGCCCCGGATCACGAAGCCCTTCTTCGGCTCCTTGATCCCGTCCAGGGCGCCGCCGGGCAGTCTGAGCCGCTCCAGGACCGTGATCCGCTCACCGGGCACCTGCGCGTCCCGCACCAGGAACGCCGCCCCGGCCAGCGAGGCCAGCCCCGCCCCGACGAACCAGGCACTGACCCGCTCGGACCGCTCCGGCCGCCGCGGACGGGCGAACGCCTCGTAGTTGCCGCTGCTGTAGTACACGCTCGACTCCTCGGTGGTCTGCTCGGTCGGCGATCGTCGGCGATCCGACCCCGGCCGCGCGACCGACCACCACGCCGCGGGGGCATGCACCTCGCCATTCACCGTCACCGCGGGAGCGCCCGCACGCCCGGTGGGCCGTCCGTGTGAAGCGGGCGCCCACCACCCCCGCCGTCACGGGCGGGGGCGGGCGGGGCCGGGGACCCGGCCGACCGGGGTGGGCCCGGGGCAGCCGGCCGACCGGCTCCGGCTCCGCTCACCCCAGGCGCGCGTCGAACTCCAGGGCCTCGACGAGTTCGCCGACCCGCCGCTCCGGCAGGCCCCGGGACACGAACCAGGCACCGACGTTGCGCACGTCGCGCTCCAGGAACGCGCGTCCGCGCGGATTGGCGACCACGTCCACGATCTGCGGCACATCGATGATCACCAACCGGCCGCCGTGGACCAGGATGTTGTACGCCGACAGGTCCCCGTGCGCGTAGCCGTCGGCCGCCAGCAGCGACAGGCTGCGGCCCAGCTGCGCCCACAGGTCCTCGACGTCCGCCTCCTCCGCCCGCAACTGCGCGAGGCGCGGCGCGGCGGTGCCGTTCTCGTCGCCGACGAACTCCATCAGGATCTCCGTACCGGTGATCTGCACCGGGTACGGGACGGCCACGCCGGCCGACCAGAGCCGGCACAGGGCGGTGAACTCGGCACCGGCCCACTGCCCGGCGATGGCCTCCTTGCCGAACGCGGTGCGCTTGGCCATCGCCCGGGCGATCCGGGACTCCTTGTGCCGGCGCCCCTCCAGGTAGCCGGAGTCCCGGTGGAACATCCGGTGCTGGGCGTCGCGGTAGCGCTTGGCCGCCATCAGCGTGCGCCGGTCGGTACCCGGCACACCGCGTTCGAGGAGGAAGACATCGGCCTCCTTGCCGGTCTTCACCAGCCCGAGTTCGGTGTCGACCGCCGCGAGCTCCGTCACCACCCAGGCAGGGCGCGGCTCGGGCCCCTTCTCGGTGGGCGTGGACTGGTCCCAGGTCGACCAGCGGTCGCCCCCGGCCGGGCCGTCGCCGGCCGGGGCCGCGTGGGCCGCCTCGTCGTCCTTGCCGTAGTCGTCGTACTCGTCGTACTCGTCGTAGCCGACGTAGTCGTCGTACTCGTCGTGGCCGAGGTGCTCGGCATGGGTGTCGTAGGTGTCGTGCTCGCCCGGGCCGGAGAACCCGGGCCCGAAGGCCTCCTGGAACGCGGCCTCGGGCTCGTGGTCGTCGAACCGCTCGGACCGGCGGCCGCGGCGGGGTGCGCCCTTGGCGCGCATACGGGAGAAGGAATCGGTGTCGGAAAAGCGCTCGCGCACTGTGGTGGCTCCTGAGGAACGACCCACCGGTGCGCCAGTCGTGAGGCGTCGTCAGCCGATGGGCGAAAGACGAGGGGAAGAGGCGTATGGCGCGCACACGAGGGCGCGCCGCGACACGGCGGCAACCATCGGGACACACCTCCTCTGCTTCTCCACGTCAGTCCTCACACCACGGCACACGAGTGCGGCGGTGGAGCCACGGCGACACCGCGGCGAGAACGATCGACAGCCTAGCGTCCCCCACGACCGGCGCAACCGAATTACCCGGCCCGCCCTCGCACCCGCTTCGCCGACCGGGACACCCCGTACCCGCCACCGCCCCGCCGTCCGACATGCCACGCTCGGCCCAAGGTCGCCGAGCGGCGGGGGCCGGCGCGGAAGAATACCGGCCATCGCTACCAGCCGGGAGGTCAAACCGTGGGCGGCACAGCGCAGTTCGACGACTGGGAGGTCCGGGAGTCCGGACCGGCCGACGCCCCGCACCGGGTGCTGCTGCTGCCCGGCGGGATGTGCGGCACGGCCTTCTACGACGACATGACGGCCGCCCCTCCCCTCGCCGACGCGCCGATCCGGCTGGTGGCGGCGACCGTCCCGGGCCACGCGGGGACGGTCGCGCCCGAGGACGTGTCGATGGAGAACTACGCGGCGCTCGCCGGCGCCTTCGCGGTCGAGCACGGCTGCACGGTCGTGGTCGGCCACAGCGTCGGCGCGAACGTCGCGCTGGAGATGGCGGGCGGCGGGCACTTCGCCGGGCCGGTGGTCCTGCTCTCCCCCACGTTCTCGCGACCGGACGAGTCCACCGCACTGGCGGTCGCCACCGCGCTCGCACGGATCCCCGGGCTCGGCGCGCTGACCTGGCCGGCGATGCTCTGGCTGACGCCCAAGGTGCTGGCCGACAGCATGCCGGAACGGCGCAGGGAGGCCCTGGTCGCCGATCTGAGGAAGAACTCCGCGTCGTTCTGCCGCCGGGCCATGGCCGAGTACTTCGCCTATCTGGACCGGCACGGCAACCTGGTGCCCCGGCTGTGCGGGTCCGGGTCCCGGGCCTGGGTGGTGCGCGGCGACCGGGACGAGATCGGGCTCACCGACGCCGAACACGCCGCGCTCGTGGCGTGCCCCTCCGTCACCCTGGAGGTGATCCCCGACAGCGGGCACCTGGTGATGGTGGAACAGCCCGAGGCGGTGGCCCGTCTGGTCGCCGAGGTCGTCCTCGGCCCGCACCACTGACCGCCCCGGCCGGGTGGGCCCGCCCCGGGCCGCCGGGCCGGACCACCGGGCCCGGCCTGGGTTGCCGTCGCCCAGCGGAGGACGGACATTCGTGGTGGTGCCGTCGGCGGCCCCCGCCCGGGAGACCGGCGGTCGGCAGCGAGCCCGAGCGACATGGAGGTGGGTGCGGCGATGAGCAGGGTGGAGGAGTCGATCGACGTGGACGTGCCGGTCGGCGTCGTCTACGACCAGTGGACGAGCTTCGAGCGCTTCCCGGAGTTCATGGAGGGCGTGGAGGAGGTCAGACAGCTGGACGACGTGCGCGCCCACTGGCGGACGAAGATCGCCGGGTTGTCCCGGGAGTTCGAGACCGAGATCGTCGAGCGGGTCCCCGACGAGCGGGTGTCCTGGCGCACCAGCGGCGACAACGTGAAGCACACCGGGACGGTCTCGCTGCAGGCGATCGACGGAACGCACACGCGGGTCCGGATGACCATGGACTTCCAGCCCACCGGGTTCGCCGAGAAGGCCGCCGACAAGCTGGGCGTGCTGGACCGCATGGTCAGCGGTGACCTGCGTCGTTTCAAGCAGTTCGTCGAGACGCGCGGCGCCGGGCCGACCGTCCGGGGCGACGGCGCCTGACCGGGGTCGCGCCGCCCGCCCGGCCCGCCCGGTATTTCGGTGGGGGCCGAACCGTGGAGCCCGTAGCTTCTGCGCATGGACCTTTCAGCGACGGGCGTGGCCCCGAGGGACGGCAAGGCACTGGCGGCGGCTTCGACGGCGGTGGTGCTGTGGGCGTCCGCCTTCGTGGCGATCCGGAGCGCGGGCGACCACTTCGGGCCGGGGTCGCTCGCGCTCGGGCGGCTGCTGGTGGCGGCGGTGGCGCTGGTCGGACTGCTGCTGTACCGCCGGGAGGGCCTGCCGCCGCGATCCGCCTGGCCGGGGATCGTCACCTCGGGCGTGCTCTGGTTCGGCCTGTACATGGTCGCGTTGAACTGGGGCGAGACCCAGGTGGACGCGGGCACGGCGGCGATGCTGGTCGGCATCGGCCCGGTGCTGATCGCCCTGCTGGGCGGCCGGCTGCTGCGTGAGGGGCTCCCGCCCAAGCTGGTGGCCGGCATGGCGGTCTCGCTCGCCGGGGTGGTCGTGGTGGGTCTGTCCACGTCGGACGGGGACGGCGGTTCGGCGCTCGGGATCGCGCTCTGCGTGCTCGCGGCGGTGGCCTACGCGGCGGGAGTGGTGAGCCAGAAGCCCGCCCTGCGGCACGGCACCGCGCTCCAGGTGACGACGTTCGGCTGTCTGATCGGTGCGGCGGCCTGCCTGCCGTTCGCGCCGCGGCTGGTGTCGGACCTGGCGGCGGCGCCGCCGTCCGCGACGCTCGACGTGGTTTACCTGGGCCTGTTCCCGACCGCGCTGGCGTTCACCACCTGGGCCTACGCGCTCTCCCGGACGACCGCGGCGCGCATGGGCGCGACGACCTACTCGGTGCCGACCCTGGTCGTCCTGATGGCGTGGGCGCTGCTCGGCGAGGCACCCGCGCCGCTCACCCTGGTGGGTGGCGTGCTCTGCCTGGCCGGCGTCGCCGTGTCCCGCCGCGGCTGAGCGGGGCCGCGCCGCGGCGCCCTTCCCGACCGGCGGCCGCACGCCCGCGCGGCCCCGCTCAGAACCCGTGCGCGGCGGCGCCGCCGCGCAGCAGGGCGAAGGCCTCGGCCGTCTCGGCGTCGGCCGTCCGGGCGACCTCGCCGAAGTCCAGCCCTGCGGCGAGCCGGCTCCAGGTGGCGTGGGCCAGCACCTGGCGCACCGCCGTGTACTGGGCGGCGACCAGCCGGGCGGCCACCGCCCCGTCCGGGTCCAGCGCCTCGGCGAGGGCGCGGGTGTCGGCCTCCAGGTAGTCGAAGAGGTGGGCGGAGAGGCTGGGGGTCTCGTAGACCAGCCGGAGGAAGGCCAGCACCTCGGGGTCGTCGGTCAGTCCGGTCTGGGGATCGCGGGCCGCCAGACCGGCCTGGTGGTGGCGCTCCAGGGCGTCCAGCGCGGTGAGCCCGGCCGCGCGGTCGCGCACGACCCGCCCGGCCTCGCCGAGGTGGTCGGCGAAGCGGTGCAGGACCAGCTCCTCCTTGCTGCCGAAGTAGCGGAAGAGGGTGGGCTTGGACACCTCGGCGGCAGCCGCGATCTCGGCCACCGACACCTGCTCGAACCCCCGGTCGAGGAACAGGGCGATGGCCGCTTCGGCGAGGGCCTGCCGGGTGCGCTGCTTCTTGAGGGTCCGCAGACCCGTGTCCGGTTCGCTCGGGCTCATGCCCCGATCATAACCCGGATAAATTTGTTACCGGGTTGCATTTCTTACCCGGTTGCCGTTTCATGGAGTGCACCGACAACCGGAAGGGCGGACACACCATGACGACCGTAGTGATCGTGGGGGCGGGACCGACCGGACTGACGCTGGCGTGCGGGCTGGCACGACAGGGCGTCGCGGTCCGGATCATCGAGAAGGCGGACGCCTTCCCCACCGGCTCACGCGGAAAGACGCTCAACCCGCGCAGCCTGGAGGTCCTCGCCGACCTGGGCATCGGCGAGCAGCTGGCGGCCGCGGGCCGCACCCACCTGCCGTTCCGCAAGTACTTCGCCGGCGCGTTCGTCAACGAGACCGAGCCGTTCGCCGACGCCCGCCCCAGCGCCGGCGTCCCGTACCCGGCGGGCCTGTGGCTGCCGCAGACCCGGGTGGAGCGCCTGCTGCGCGAGCGGCTCGCCGGGTACGGGGTGACGGTCGAACTCGCCACCGAGCTGGTGGACTTCACGCAGGACGGCGACGGGGTCGAGGTACGGCTCGCGGACGGCGGGCGGATCGCCGCCGGGTACCTGGTCGCCTGCGACGGCGGCCGCTCCACGGTGCGCAAGCTGCTGGGCATCCCGTTCGTCGGGGACGGCGACCCGGAGCCGATGATGGTCTGCGGCGACGTGGAGGTCGAGGGGCTGGACCGGGGCGCCTGGCACCAGTGGTTCGGGCCGGAGGGCGTGTTCATGCTCTGCCCGTTCGAGGGCACCCGCCGCTGGCAGCTGCAGGCCACCCCGGAGACGGACACCGACGGCCGGACGGTGCCCCCGTCGCTGGAGAGCTTCCGACGGCTGGCCGCCCTGCACACCGGCCGGTCGGACCTCCGGCTGACCGCCGCCACCTGGCTCTCCACCTGGCGGGTCAACGTCCGGGTGGCCGAGCGCTACCGCTCGGGCCGGGCCCTCCTCGCCGGCGACTGCGCGCACGTGCACCCGACCGCCGGCGGGCTCGGCATGAACACCGGCATCCAGGACGCCTGGAACCTCGCCTGGAAGCTCGGGTACGTGGCGCGCGGTCTCGCCGCACCGGCCCTGCTGGACACCTACCAGGAGGAACGGCGACCGATCGCCGCGTGGACCCTCGACGTCAGCACGGCTGGCATGGCCGCCGTCGGCGAGGGCCTCAGCACCCCCGGCATCGGCGTCGAAGCCGGCCGGGTGGGCGACCTCACCGGCCTCGCGCTCGGCTACCCGTGGAGCCGGCTCGCCGCCGCGGACCTCGGCGGCCCGGTTCGGGCCGGCGACCGGGCACCGGACGCCGTCCACCCCGGCCCCGACGGCACGCCCGGGCGGCTCTTCGACCACTTCGCCGGCGACCACTTCACCCTGCTCGGCCTGGGCCCGGGCGCCCGCCCCGCGCTCACCGCGCGGGCCGTGCCCGACCACGACGTCCGGGCGGTGGCGCTCGACGACCCCGACGGCTCCGTCCGCCGGTCCTACGGGATCACCGGCGACGCCCTCGTTCTCGTCCGACCGGACCATCACGTCGCCCTCGCCGTCCCGGCGACGGGCCGCGCGGACGTGCTCGACTACCTCGCCGCGCTGCGGTAGCCGGGGCGGACGGGTCGTCACCTACGGCGCCCCATCGACCGGTCGGCGGCGGCCAGACCTAAACGCTACGCCTTTGCTTTAGGGGTGACCCCTGCCCTAGGATCGACTAACGCAAAGACAGAGCTTTAGCAGCAGAGCGCGCGCTCCCGGACCGTCCGGCCGCCGCCGACCGGCACGACACCCCGCACGAAGGGCACACCGGACCATGCGCACCACGCCCACCGACCCCCACGACACCTCACCCACCGGCGCCCCCGGCTGGACCGTCGGCGACCTCACCGTCCACCGGATCGACGAGACCGCGCTGCCACCCGAGACCGGCCCCTGGCTCCTCCCGGACGCCACCCCCGACGTGGTCCGCGGGCAGCCCTGGCTGTCCCCCGACTTCGCCGACCCCACCGGCCGCCCGCTGCTCGACAGCCACACCTTCGCGTTCACCGTCGACGGCCTGAAGGTCCTCGTGGACACCGGCATCGGCAACGGCAAGACCCGGGCCAACCCGGCCTGGCACGACCTCGACACCGACTACCTCGACCGCCTGACCGCCGCCGGGTACCCGCCCGGCGCCGTCGACCTCGTCATCCTCACCCACCTGCACACCGACCACGTCGGCTGGAACACCCGCACCGACGGCGACGGCACCTGGCACCCCACCTTCCCCCGCGCCCGCTACCTCGCCTCACGCACCGAACACGCGTACTGGGCCGCCCAGGAGATGGACGAGCCGCGCCGCCGGATGTTCCGCGACTCCGTCCACCCGGTGGAGGAGGCCGGGCTGCTCGACCTGGTCGACCTCGACCCGGACGGCACCGAGGTCGCTCCCGGCCTGCGACTGCTGCCGACCCCCGGCCACACCCCGGGCCACCTGGCCGTCCAGCTGTCCAGTGGCGGCGAGACGGCCGTCGTGACCGGTGACTGCGTCCACCACCCGGTCCAGTTCGCCCACCCCGCCATCGGCAGCTGCGTGGACATCGACCCCACCCGGTCGCGGGCGACCCGCCGGACCCTGCTGCGCTCGCTCGCCGACACCGGCGCCCTGGTCCTCGGCACCCACTTCCCCCCGCCCACCGCCGGACGGGTCGTCGCCCACGGCGACGGCTACCGGCTGGCCCCCGTCCCCGGCGCCCACCGGCCGGCCCGCTGAGCACCGGGGCTCGCGGGCCGACCGGCGGGCACGGCGGGGCCGCGGCCCCCCGGAACGGAAGCGCCGGACCTCAGCCCACCGGCTCGGGCGTGCGCCGGGCCGGCGCGCCCGCCGCGGTCCCGGCGCCCCGCGCCGCGCCCAGGGCGGTACCGCGCGTCTCCTCGGCCCACAGGACACACACCAGCAGACCGACCGCCGTGGTGGCGGCCGCGATCAGCATGGTCGGCCCGGTGCCCAGCCCGCTGAGCGACAGCGGCAGCAGGTACGTGCCCACGGCCGCGCCGATCCGGCTCACCGAGGTCGCGACACCGACCGCCGTGGCCCGGATCTCGGTCGGGAAGAGCTCGTTCGGGTAGGTCCAGTCGAGCACGTTGGGCCCACCGCACAGGAACGCGTAGGCGCAGAGCGCGATGACGGCGACGGCGGCGGGAGCGGCGGGCCAGACGCCGAGCAGGGCGAGCGGAACGATCATCAGGGCGAAGGACCAGATGATCACCGGACGACGGCCCCAGGTGTCGATCAGCCGCAGGGCCGGGAAGCAGCCCAGCAGGAAGACCAGGCTCACCAGACCGGTGCCCAGCGTCTCCAGCACGGTGCCGCCCGGCATCCCGAAGGAGGCGAGGATCTGCGGCCCGAAGGTCAGCATCGCGAACAGCGGGCCGACCTGGCAGAGGAAGAACAGGCCGCAGAACAGCGTGCGACGGCGGTAGGGCTGGGTCATCAGCAGCCGCAGGCCGCCGGGACGGCCGGCCTCGGCGGGGTCCGGCATCAGCTCCCGGCCGTCCACCCGGACCCCGAGGTGCTTCTCGACCACGCGCACCGCGTCACCGACCCGCCCGTGGGCGGCGAGCCAGCGCGGGGACTCGGGCGAGCCGCGCCGGATCACCAGGAACACCACGCACAGGACGGCGGAGCTGGCCAGCATCCAGCGCCAGCTGCCCGGCCCGCCGATCGTCAGGAACAGATAGCCCGTCACATAGGCCAGGACGGAACCGGCGTACCAGGCGACGATCTGCTGCCCGAGCAGCCGGCCGCGGTCGCGGGCGGGCAGCCACTCGGCGAGCAGCGAGGTCGCGATCGGATAGTCGGCCGCCACCGCCAGACCGAGCACGAAGCGCAGCACGGCGATCGCCCACACCGTGTCGACCCAGAAGGAGAGCACCGAGCAGGCCACCATCACCAACAGGTCGGCGGTGTACATCACCTCCCGGCCGATCTTGTCGGTCAGCACGCCGAAGAGCGCGCCCCCGACGAACATGCCGACCAGGGCCGCGGCGCCGATCAGGCTCACCTCGGCGGTGGAGAGGCCGAGTTCGGGACGCATCCCGATCAGGGCCACGCCGACGATGCTCAGGATGTAGCCGTCCAGCAGGGGCCCACCGGAGCAGGCCAGGGCCAGTCTCCGGTGGAAGGCGGTATACGGGGCGTTGTCGATGGTTCGGGACATGGAATTCGGGTCCTCCGGGGCGTACGGCGGTGCTCCCGCACTCCGTACGCCTGGTAGACGGCAGAAGTCGGGGCCACCCGGGCGGGCGGCCCCGTCACCCGGGCTCACCGGGCGACCGTCCACGGTTGCCCGCTCCGGGCCGGTCCCGACGAGGACGAAGGTCGGCCGGACCGAGGACCTTGGTCCCGAACCGGACGGGCCCTGCGGCCCGTGCTTTCGGGGCCCCGGCCTGCCGGGCCCGGGCAGGGCCGCCCCGCACGCGGCGACCGCGGGGACGGGGTGACGCTCGCCACCCCGACTCGGCAGTACATCCCTTATGTCGGATATGTCCTACCTGTGCACCCGAGATCGGCCTGCCGGATCCACGCCGACCACCCGGACCACCGGCCCGCCCGGGAAACCGGTCGGCCCGCCGCCGTTCGTGCCGTAGAGTGGTGTTCACCGACGCGGGGTGGAGCAGCTCGGTAGCTCGCTGGGCTCATAACCCAGAGGTCGCAGGTTCAAATCCTGTCCCCGCTACTGCCACGGCCCCGGCGCTCCAAGCACCGGGGCCGTCGTCGTGTCGCCGGCGCGCGGGCCCGTCCCCGCGCTCCCGCGCGCGGCCACGGGCGGCGCCACCGGTCGTACTCGCCGGTAATCTCCTCCGTCGAAGCCCTGGACAGCCGGGCTCGGCCGGTCCACGATTCACCACCATGACCCCTGCCCAGGCCCCCCGGGACCCCGTGCCCGCCGCTCTCCTCGACGCCGTCCTCGGCGTGGCGGAGGACATCGCGGTGCTGCTCCGCGACCGCCCCGACAGCGGCCGGCCGATCCCCGGCGCCGAGTGGACGGTGGGTGAGGCGGCGGCCCACCTCGCGCTGGCCAACGACCTGATGGCCGCGCTGGCCGGCGGTGAGCGGCGCGGCTACGGGGACGGGACTCCGGACAGCCTGGCCGCGGCCAACGCGGCCTCGCTGGCCGCCTTCCCCGAACGGGACGCGGCGGTCCTCGCCGAGGAGATCGTCCGGCACGCCCGCGCCTTCTCCGAGGCCTGTGCCGGACGGCCGGCGTCGGCCCCGGTGCTGACCCCGCTCGGGCCGATGGACCTCGCCACGCTGGCCTCGTACCTGCTCACCCACATGCTCGGCCACGGCTACGACCTGGCCCTGGCGCTGCGGCGGCCGCACATGGTCGACCGTCACCGGGTGGCCCTGACCGTGCCGTTCCTGATGACCGCCATGCCCAGGGTGGTCGACGGCGGGTCCGCCGCCGGTCACTCCGCCAGCTACGACCTGCGGGTGCGCGGCGGTGCCCGCTTCACCGTGACCTTCCGCGACGGCGTCGCCACCGTCTCCCCCGAACCGGTACCGCGGCCCGACTGCACGATCCTCACCGAGCCGGTGACCTTCCTGCTGCTCGCCCTCGGCCGGTGCAACCCGTTCGCCGTGCTGGCCCGCGGCAAGGTGCTCGCCTGGGGCCGCAGGCCCTGGCTGGCCCTCGGGTTCCCGCTGCTGTTCAACGCGCCCTGAGCCGTCCGGCGGGCACCGGCGCCGGGTCCCTCAGGGCAGCCGTCCCCAGGCGGTGACCAGGCCGGGCGAGAGGTCGGCGACGGTACCCGAGAGCAGGGCCGCCCGGGCCTCGTCGAGGACTCCCGCGTCGACGAGGCCGGTGGCGAGCATGGCCTCGCGGGTGCGGTCCCAGGTGTCCAGCCAGAACGCGGTGATCGGGGCGTCCGGCACCAGGGCCGGGACGAAGACCTCCGCGCCGACCCCGGTCAGCCCGAGCTCGCGCAGCAGCCGCGGGTAGTCGGGCGTCCAGCTGATGTCGGTGCCGATGGTCGCCCCCAGGGCGCGCCACATCGCCCGCATCGCGCGCCGGTACGGGGTGTCGGGCGGGCCGGCCGTGGTGAGGTCGACCGGGTCCCCCAGGACCAGGCACCCGCCCGGGGCCAGGAGGTCCCGCAACCCGGCCATCACCCGGTGCCGGTCCGGCAGGTGCATCAGCACGAAGCGCGCGTGCACCAGGTCGAAGCGGCCGGGGTCGAAGTCCGGCGCGGTGATGTCGGCCGTGAGCGTGCGCAGCGCGCCACCCGCGTACGGGTCGACGAAGCGGGTGTCCCGGTCGACGGCGAGGACCTCGCCGGCCCCGCCGGCCGTCGCCAGCCAGCGCGCGACGGTGCCGGTGCCGGCCCCCACGTCGCAGCAGCGGACCTCCGGGCCGACCCCGAGGGCGCGCAGTCGGGCCCGGGTGACGTGGTCGTAGGCGAGCGAGCCGAGGTCGATGCGCTCGCCCTCGCCGGGCTGCCACGGCTCGAAGAGGGACTCCCCGTAACCGCCGCCGGCTCCGGCCGGGCCCGGGGCCACCGGGTCGATGGTCATCGGTCGTCCTCCCGTCACGCCGTCCGGGCGCCCCCGTCCGCCCGCGGCCGGCAGGCTCACCGCGGCCGGCACGCGACCCGCGCCGCGGGCCCCGACCAGCCTATCGAGGGCCGGGCGCCCCGTCGCCCCGGCCGGCCGGCAGCCCCTCGCCGCGGTCCGGCGCCCGTCGCACGCGGGCCGACGGGCTCGCCCGGCCCCGGTCGCCGAATCCCGATACGCTGAGCGAGGAGGCTCCGGGCCCGAGGTGGGGGTGAGGTCGGCCACACCGTGCGGAGGTGCGAGGTGCCGGGAGAATCAGAGCCGCGACGGCGGCGCCACGTGCTGCCCGCGGTCGTGACGGTGCTGCGGCGCTTCCCCTTCACCGTCGCCACCGCCGCGGTACTCCTGCTGCTGGGGCTGGGCGTCGGCGGGTTGTGGGACGCGGTGTCCGACCGGTCCTGGTACCCGGACGTCGCGTACGGCCTGCCCTCGTTCGAGCACGGGCGCTGGTGGACCCTGGCCACCGGGCCGCTGTTCTGCGCGACGCCGATCGACTACCTCCCGGTGCTCGTCGGCGTCGTCCTGCTCTGCGGTCTCGCGGAGGCCCGGATCGGGACCCGCCGGACCGCCGCGGTGACGGTCGCCGGCCAGCTCGGCGCCGTGCTGCTGGCGGCCCTGCTGCTGTTCGCCCTGCGGCACACCGCGTGGAGCTGGGCGAAGGACCTGGCCGGTGACATCGACGTCGGCATCTCGGCGGGTGTGCTGTGCGCGGGCGCGGTGGCCTCGGCGGCGCTGGCCTCACCGTGGCGGCAGCGGCTGCGGCTGGGCCTGGCCGCCTACGCGGGCGTGTCCCTGCTCTACGTCGGAGGGCTGGACGATCTGGAGCACGCGCTGGCGGTCGCCGGCGGGCTGGCGGCGACCCACTGGCTGCGGGTGCCGGGAGCGGCCCGGACCTCCGGCCGGCTCAGCCGCCGGGAGTGGCGGCTGCTGGCGGTGGCCGGCCTGGTCCTGATCGCGGCGATCCTGCTGGTCGTCTGGCTGGTGCCGGGCCGCGGCCCGGTCGGGGAGACCAGGGGGCTGGGCGAACCGGGGTGGCAGGTCCTGCTGTCGCTGGCGCTCATCGCCCTGCTGGTCAACGGGCTGCGCCGGGGCCGGCGCACCGCCTGGCGCTGGACGGTGCTGCTCTGCGCGCTGAACGCGCTGCTGGGCCTGTTCGTGGCGGTCGCGTACGTGATCGGCAAGGCCCTCGACCAGCAGGTCACCGTCACGGGCGCGGCGGTGTTCGTCCCCACCTCCGTGGTCTGGACCGCCGAGCTGGTGGTGCTGATCGCCGGCCGGGACGCGTTCCGGGCGCGGCGGCCGCGCGGCCGGGCCCCCGTGCCGGGCGCC